>NZ_JAANQO010000001.1:0-33745 GCF_011605905.1 Cronobacter sp. HA18003
CCGGTGATGTACACCCCCGTGACACCTCCAGATTTCACGCAGCGCAATCTGCTTACAGTATGACGTTATTTTCGCCGCCGTCAGGCCGCGACGCCACCGGAAAAACCCGCGGAGCAGGCCGCGCAGATTTTCCGCTTTCCGGAAATATACCATAAACCGGAAACCTGTTTTTCACGGGGGTGGCTGGCGCGGGATCGTCGCACGATCCTTTTTGCCTGGATAATGGGGTGGCAGGTCACAGGAGACACAGCATCGTGGGGTTGGCGGGCGGAACGGCCAATGAGGGCAGGGTTTCCCGGAATAGCAGAAAACGGAAAGGCACCAGAAGAAGAAAAGCTAAAAGCGCAAAATTTGCGCTTTTTAAGATTTCGTGTAACATGAACATATGAAAATCTTAAACCCCGAGACGAGGCGATCATGACCACGACATCTGTGCATAAAAAAGCCCGGGCTCACAGGCCAGCCGGTAAGCATCCTGAAACGGAGCTGCTGCAGGCCCGGATCAACAATGTGGGAAATAAATTTCTCAGCTTTATTCAGAACGTACCTGAAGAGCAACTGGTTTCCCTGCTGACCTTACCGGATGAGGAATTCTGGACCGAAATTAAATATACGGCGCTCAGCCACAGAATGATTGAAGCCGAAACGGAAGAAAAGAAAGAACAGGAAGAATATGCTGAGGCCCGCCTGGTGTTTCTTAAGACGCTGGAAAAATATGGCGGCGTGCATAAGTCCACAATGGTTAAAAATCTGCTGGGCCTGTCGACGCCGACCATCCATAAATACGGTAAGCAGAATAAGCTTATTCAGCTGAACTGGGGCGCGGAAAATTTATATCCGGTATTTCAGTTCAGCACGGATGAGCATAATTCAGAAAACGGTATGCTGAAGGGTGTGCCTGAGCTGCTTTCTCTGATTACGAGTAATGTCAGCGACATCCGTAAATGTAATTTTTTTACCCGTAAAGTGGATCTGCCGGGTAATAATGAAAGAGTTTCTGCCATTGATGTTTTACGCCGCGGCGCGACGCCTGGTGAAATGGAAAGTCTGCGTCTTCTTGCGGAAAACTTTGGCACCAACCATACAATGTAAAAAATGGGCCCTCCGGGGCCCATTTTATCGTCTTAAGCTACAAGAATGGCAAGCTCAGACTTCAGGATTTGTTTAGCGCTTTTCCCGTTATGGCTGTATTTACTCAAAGAGGTGACTGATGTGGTATCCAGACACCCTCCGCCATCAACTGAATCAGACCACAAAACGATACATTCTTTACCTGTGTGCCGTGACAGATAGATCATCCCGTCAGCGTAAGGGGACAGTACCTGGGCAAGCAGCTGCGTAAAGGGATACACAGGCTCCTTTGGCCCCATCAAGTCACCTACCGGAATTTTAAGCTGAAGCGCCAGCGCAGACACATCGAAGACAGTAAGGCTGCGGGTAGCTGTAAGTTCCGCCATGCAGTTCTGCTCAAAATCCTGCCGGGCAATAACTTCTTCATCCTGGAAAAACTCCTTGAGGGCGGTGTGTGGCGTTAACGCCAGGTACATTACGCCTTTGGATTTATTTTTCAGTGAAAAGCGGGTGCAGCTTTTGTTATTAAAGTAAACACCATTCCCACCGTAAAATCCGTCCTGCATTTTGTAGAACGGGCTGTGCGGTAAATCAATCCGTACCTTACAGTCACCTTTCTCTTCACAGGCAATAACTGCTTTTATTTGTTCATGTAGGTCCTCGGCATGCATTATCATCGGTAATCAACTCCGTAAACTGGTTAAATTGTCTAAATCTGATTCTTTGAATATTCATATGAATGTCCTAAGAAGGTTTGAGGTAGTTGCCCGTGCTTGCCCGGAGCAACAGAGTTACCGCTGGTGTTATCAGCAGTGAATCGATAATAACCCAACGCATGCAGATGAACAGAAAAAAGACGGCAATGATGAAGGGGTGATGGTTTATTGCGCAATGCAGGCAGGCAGAGCCTTACAAATGTAATACATCTGTAAGGCTTAAAAAGAAGACAAGACTATAAAACAAAACAGGTAAAAATACCGATGCATTACTTGTGTAATACATTTCAACTACGCTTCACAAGGTTTCAGATGTTTTCCTTGATAACTTTCAGTACCTTGTCCGGACCGCCTGCTTTTGCCATATACAGACCGGCCCGGAGTATTGTGGAAAGTGTGATATTCTTATTTGTTAGTTCCTGGACTGCTTCAACCAGTTCCTGAGCCATCATCTTTTCGGCCGCGGTCATCCTTACCGTTTTAGGTGCTTCTGAGGTAGTCCGTTTTTTCGAACTGAAGTTTGTCAGGCGGGTTCGTTCCTCGCCCTCTGTTCCGCCTGGTTTAACAATTTCCGGGCGTTCTAAAGGTTTCTTTGCCATCAGGCCACCTCACTCTGGGAAAGGGTTTCAAGTTCACGCGCAAGTTTCCGGTAGTCGTTCAGCGCAAGAGAACTCTTTGCATAATAAAATAACGGCAGACAGGCGACCTGAGACTGCACAATTGTCTGATCGTCGCGAATGCGGCTTTCAAGTAAACGATTCTGGATACGTTTATGCTTCATCAGCTCATCCTGAATAAAATTATTCATGATTTTCTTGGAAGCGTTATATTCATTCCTGAATACGCTGAAGTTTTTAAACTCCTCTTCATTTATTTCGTCCATAAAATCCAGCATGACTTCAAGGCCGCTTAACGAGAAGCTGCCGGCATCAACAGGAACCAGGACATGGTCTGCGACATAGATTGCATTACCGGTGGCCAGGTTCAGACCCGGCGCACAGTCAATAATAATGAAATCATATTCGTCCGCGACGGCCTGCAGATGGCGATGCAGTATTTTTTCCCGGTGGCTACGCGTAAGCGCCTGCTCAAGCACTTTTTCGAATGATGGATCAGAAGGGATGAAATCCAGGTTTGGAATTTCTGTATCTCCCGCCATTGCCGGGATTATCGCTTTACGGATATCGAAACGCGCATCGGTATACAGGTTACAGATAGTATTGCCGTATTGAGCGTAATATTTCTTGCCGTGGGCCAGAACCTCCGTTGAGTTCGCCTGCTGATCCGAATCAATAACCAGCCCTTTCTTTCCTGATAGCGCCATAGCAACGGCGAGGTTGGTGGCGGTGGAGGTTTTTCCCGCCCCCCCTTTATTATTCATTACTGCGTAAATTTTTGCTTTCTGCTGCCTGGAGCTGACTGGCGCCATTGTGGTTTCCTCTTGAACGTAGGCGTGAGCAAAAAATAACACTTATGTATTTCTTTCGTAGCATATTAGCATTACAAATGTAATACACAAGTATTTTATAAAAGGCATCCGTACACGACTGCACGGTGCACCTGCTTCACTGATTAACGAGATCGGAGTTCGGCTTCTGTCTGGTGCTCAGAAGCCAGGCAACCGCCAGACTGGCATAGTTATCCCCGGCTTCGGGCTTAATTTTGCCTTCCTTCTCCAGTTCTTTTCCCAGTTCCGTAAGTTGCCCCAGAACAGGCAACATCGCCTCGATGTGAGTGAGCCACAGACAGCTGTTGGTGATATTCCTGGCGAACGTGTCCATCTTAGCGGCCGGGTCAAATGTGCCTGGCTCCGGACGACGAATACCATCTTTTTGAGTCTGCAACTGCTGGCACAGCTTCAGCAGCTCAATGCATTTCCGGGGCTGTACATCGTCGTTATTCATGTGTTTTCCTGATCTAAGTGGTTACCAGTAAAGCCAGTGAGCTGGCTGGGACAGAGATATCAAAAACCAAATAAATGTATTGCTTTTGTATCATCATAGGCTTACAAATGTAATACACAAGTATTTTATAAATGAAAGGAACTTCATATGCTGCTTGTATTCAGGAAAAGTCGATACAGGAAACGTGAACTTACTGACAAAGAAGCAACCGCAGTAGGAAATGTCTACCGTTCGAGAATGACATCCACTCTCCCGGAGATTGACTTAGCAGATAAGGTTTTCTGGGAAATGCACAATGAAGGATTGTGGCTACAGTGCGACTGCTGGGCAGACCATCAAAATGTAAACCCGCCTGAACTGACGGCCGTTAACGATCCGGATATACCAATTCACTTAAGGAACATCAACAGGGAAACGGACCATGCAGATAATTGTCCTCTGAAAGGACAGCACACTGAGGGCGGCGAGGAAAGAACGGCCTCCGGAGCACGTAAGAAGGCTTCACTGCGCCGCATTGACTACAGCTCATTGCTCCGCAAAAAGGCCATCCGAAAGCAACCTGCCGGTACGCCCGATGATAATGATGAAGAGACTCGCAGACCGCGCAGAGCTGCAGTATCGAGCCTGGCGAGACTGCTGTTTACCCTGATTGAGGATGCTGGTTTCAACGAACTCAGCCTGCCTGTTAATCTGGACAAGCCGTATCCGGGTGCAGCAGAAAGGATACGTCAGCTGCAGGCGGTACTGGATAAAACATCTGTAAGCCGTGGTCATATGCTTTCCGAGGTCGTCTCTCTTAAGCCCTGGAAATCGCCGGCAGAAATAATGGCAACCTTGGATAAGGCTGAATGGCTTGAGGGCCGCGAACGCCTGTTCTGGATGATATTTACAACAGACCGTGTGACAGAGGACGGTGCCGAATTTGTTCTGGAAGGCAAAGGTAAAGACGGCAACGCTCTGTGCTTCAGCTTCAGTCCAACGCGGCGGCTAAGAATAAATGGCGAGGCCGGAGAAGGGCGGCGGGGCCATTACTGGGTAATTGTACGGTTTGAGCGTAATGAAATAACCGGCCAGGTGGAATGCCGGGACGGTTATGCACATGCCATTTACAGCCGTAACTGGCCAGTGCCGGTAGACAGCGAACTTGAGAAGGATACGCTCAAAAGTATTAATAAATGTGCAGAGTGGCTGAGAGTTAACTCTCCTGCGATAAATTTAACTCTGCTTAAGCCTGTACATGAGCAGCAAATTCCTGATCCGATATCTGATGAAAAAGGGTTTGTCATACCAGACTTCATTGTGAATGTTACTGAGAATGGTAAACCGGATCACACTCTGGTTATTGAAACTATGGGATATCGCACAGAAGAGTATATTGGGCGTAAAAAGAAAATGCACCGGATGATGAAAGAAATAGGGCAGGTGGTTACCGATCCGCAAAAATGGCCGGAACCAGCAGCTAAACCTTTTGAAAAACATTTATTCGGAGTCATCATTAATCGTTAAAATGAAAGTAATACAATATGAATCAAGCTAACAGGAGGTGAGGGGATAGCTCCTGAATTACCTCCTGTTAACTAAAAAGAAATAGATGATTTTACTAATATTCAGGTAAATATAGATAATCACACTCTAAATTTTAGTGAAACCCTGCCGTTAATAACTGAGTGTTTTACGGAGGGTGCTATGAACGATTTTCATTTTTTAACCATCGCACTGGCAAATAAGAACAAACAGCAGGCTATGCTGCTCTTGCGTGATAAAAATGAATTCGCTGCACGAAAAATCATGGAGAAAGCGGGGGCTAAGGTGCCGTCTCTGACGGGGCGGTTATTCTGGAGATGGGTCCAGGAATATATCTTCAGCGCCTGTCGTCCACAACAGGAAACCCGATATGAAACAGCTGCGAAGTCTCACAGGGATAATAAGCCAGCCAGTGACGATAATGCCCGACTCGCTGAGTCCGGGAGCCATCGACCTGATAAAGGTAATGGCGCTACTGGCCATGATGGTGGATCACTTCAACACCCTGTTTATGAGAGTTCCTTGTCCGGAACTGTACGCACTGGGACGAATGGCGTTCCCTCTGTTCACAATGATATGGGCGGTAAACATTACCAGCGCACCCGCCAGGCTTCAGACAAGGGCGAACCGGTTGTGGATATGGGCGGTGGTCACCCAGCCTGCGTTCGCGCTGGCATTTCACAATCATTTTCCGTGGTACGCGCTCAACATTCTGTTTGTATTCGCCGGCGTAACGCAGCTGCTGGCGTGGCGGGCGAAATACGCCTGGAAAGGTACGGTCACCGGCATCGTATTACTCACAGCGTTGATGTATCCACTATGGCCTGCAAGCTATGGCCTTCAGGGCGTACTGCTGGCACTGGGGCTGGCAGTTTATTTCGATACCGGGATAACACCACGGCAGCGCGAACTGACGGGTGCCGTGTCGTTCGCCGCGCTGTTCAGCCTGAACGGTCTGAACCACCTGGCTGCGCTGCCTTTCGAAACGATGATGGTGGCCATATTACCCACTTTGCTGCTTCCCTGGTTCGCGCTTCAGCTGGCCGGTGTGCTGATGCCGGCAGGCCGGGAACGCTTCATGCCCCGCCGGTTCTTTTACGCAGCCTATATCTGGCATCTGTTCCTGTTCGGGATCGCGCTGTACATGATGGAGCGCTGAAAATAGCTGGCATCCTACCGCACCCCGTCAGTAGACGGGGATTGGTCAACCCTTCACGACTACGGTGGTAAACACCGTTTCCGTTCAGGGTTAGCCTTCTTAAAAAGAATTTATGCGCAGCTGTATTACCTGATACTATTTTTACTGTTTCCAGTATCTTTAATTTTTTTAATATAAGCCATGCTGTGTTAAAATAAATGATGCGCAAAAACATTCCTTTGAGGAAACTATATGCCTGAAGATAACTTTGGCAGCCCGTTCGATGGTTTGGTTTACATGTCGTGGGCTGTTGCTGCCCTTGCAATATTATTCTCTTTGTATCAACTCGCACGGGTAATAGTGACTATTAAGGTAATGAACGGTAGCAGTGAGCATTATTCACCTGCTGAGTACAGAGATTTTCGGCTTCAGATTAAAATTCACGTTGTGTTTTCATCTGTGGCTATGGCTGCCGGGGCTTACCTGCTCTATTTAATCTTTTGCCTGTAAAATGTGTTGTTACCTGGTTGGTATTGCTGTGTGATATAGCAGGGAGGTTATTCTTTAGTCTGTCGTGCTATTGCAAAAACTGATGTCCTTACTCCCTTCTTTTTCATGAAGTGTTAGACACGCATGTAATTGCGTTCAGTTCTGCTGGCTGTACGGGATCTGACCTGGATGCCAGCGGCCTTTTTCGCTGGCGCGTTTTCGTAAAATCTGAAGCACACACGCCCTGATTTTTTCACAGATTTCACACAGCATACACTTTCTTCTCAATCAAACCGCCGGGCCTGACCCTCTTTTCATGTCGCGCTACATAAGCCTTCCGACCAAGCAGGTTTGCAGTTGTTAAAGGTCATTCATAACTTCAAGCTGCTTAATCAATGCTTTTTCAAACATGTATTTTAATAAGTAAAAAGTATGTTTTCCGGCCCAATATATGGACCGGTTTTGATTTAGGCTATTTGCTCTATCGTTTCGTCGTTTGCTGGCGGAGGCGGGAAGAGTATATTATCACATTCGTCGATAACATACTCTGGTATTAAATCAAAACGCGCCGGATCAAGTTGACAGATAAATTCATTTTCAACGTGATAAGTTTCGTTAACAAATTTTCTAATGACGGCATTACTTTGCTCTAAACCTATTAATCTGAATACTTGTAATTTTTCATAACCGCTTTGGCACCGTTGGTAAAGCAATCTCACTTGTTGAGGATCAAGTATGATGGATAAAATATTTGCATAAATGAAATTGGGAATGCGCCTATTAATTTCAAGGCAACCGTTCTGTAAATTTTCTTCTGTCATTTCTGGGTGACCTACGTTTTCCACAATCTCTTTCCTTGTGTCTATCGGAACGACACGTCCATGTAATAAATTGGACAAGACCTGGTAAGCATCTCCCAAATCATCCATGATTTCATAATAGCGTCTCAGGTAGATAATCTTAATAATATCTTCACTATTTGATTCCATTATCGCCTGACAAATCTGGGAAAATGTTCGTATATCTGACTCGTATATTGCTTGCTCGATAATAGTCCCGCGACTATATCTGAGGTATGACGCTGTTACCTGATTATTAAACATTTTTCTTACAGATTTTAATGTATCAATTATAGGCTCAACGTCATGTGTCAGCATCAGTACTGTTTGATTTTTCAGGCATTGACCGGGTTTGCGACGAAATAACATTTCCAATATGGCAAACTTTTTGTTTTTGTCGAAAGAAGATATAGGGTCGTCTAAAATAATTAATCCCGGTTTTTTTGCCAGACATTCGTACATAAAAAGCACTATAGCAAAGGCATTGCGTTCACCGTAGCTCAAATGCTGGCTTCCACCTGTTAGATAACCATCAAAATCGATATGCTGCAGCTTAAGCTGCGATTTGTCTCCTTGACTTGTAATATCGACACGATATCGGTAACCGGCATAGGCAAGAAAATTATTGATGTCTGTTTTATGCTTAATTATCATTCGCTGCATGCCACTACGTTGTATACTTATTTTACCTTGCAACTGTCCGGCCTGATTCATCAGGTTTGCCAATGATGTGTTAAGATTTCTGATCGCTTCTTCGGTTTTTATTGACTGTAATTCAGAAAAAAATTGTAAGTCTAAACGACACGCAGCCAGCGAAGCACTTATGTTTGCCGTATCATTGAAAGTAAAGCCGTTTAAGGTCTTAAGGATGTTTAGCTTCATTATCAAGTTATCAGTTTGCTCTTTGACAGTAATGAGATAACTTTCATGCTGCGCTTCTAAACCATTTTCGAGCGTTGTAATCTCTTGAAGACGTGATCTAGCATCATTAGAGAAATATTCACCCAGCTCATTAAGCACAGTGATAATACCAACTAGATTTTTTATAACGTTTTTATCATATTCTGCACTGACTTGTTGTATTTGCAGCTTTTTTTGTGTTGAATCGTTAGTGCAAAATGGACAGCAACCATCCGCGAGATCTGAAAACTTTGAATAACCTTTTGTTTGCCATTCGATCCATTCAACGTTTCGGGCGCTCTGTATAAAAGGTCTGTAAGGTTCTAACCCAACAGGAATATGTTGAAGTTTATTGCCTGAAGACAACCCTTTCATTCCAGTCGATGCTTTTGAAAGCCCCTTACTTGTTAGTTTGAAAGCATCACTAAGCTCTTGAAGATTCTTGATAAAAACATCAAGCTCTACATTGCTGGAGAACTCTTGGCGTATAGCCATAACCATATCATCGATTTCACGCTCAGTATCTTTATATGCATCTGTTTTTATAAGGATTTCAAAACTATTGCTTACTAATTCATCACGCTGAAAGGTGAATTGTTCCACGTATTTCTCATTGAAACACATTACGTTTCCCAAGTTTTCAATGCCAGCAACTGTCGGACTTAACCCTTCCGGATTTTCTCGTCTTAATTTGAAAGGGAGCAATTCAACTAAGGCATCTTGATCTCCAGTAACACTGTAATGGATAGCTCGAGATATAGTACTTTTCCCCGTTCCGTTAGGGGCGAACTTTATGTTTAATTTGTTTAGCGAAAGTACAATGTTTGCCTTGTCGATGTTATTACAGTTATTTATTTCAATATCCATAATACAATCCTTTTTAGTGTTTGCAGCAAGTTATTATTAATTCAATAAATCAATGGCATATGTGTCTAGCCAACTTATGCTCCTTTTTTGTTCAGAAGTAAACACAATCAAAAGAAAAAATAATTAACTGCAAGTTTGTTTAATAATTAAAATGTTTTGGTTAATAATTAAATTAATATATTATTCAAAATTAATTTAGTTAAACCTATTAATTTCTAGGATGCATCAATGAAAATTTCATTTATGACTTTGCTCACTTAATTTTTACTGGTTAAATATCCAGATAAAACTTTACCTCTGGGTCAAATGAGTGATATATTTTCACCCATAAGACCCTAGGAGGTATCATGTCCGAGTTTGAGCTACTGGCACAAGAATTGCTTGAAAAAGCATCAGCTGATGAAATGCTTCGGCAGCAAAACGATAAGAAGCTGATTCAACAGGTTTTGGAAATTTATGACCAAAAGTACGTTGCAGAACTACTCAGAAAAGTAGGTAGTAACGAATGGACCAGAGAAACCCTGAATCGATGGATCAATGGCAAATGTGCGCCTAAGTCATTAACTTCATCTGAGGAAGAATTACTTAGAAAAATGCTTCCTGAACCGCCTGTACATCATCCGAACTATGCCTTTCGTTTTGTTGATTTGTTTGCAGGTATTGGCGGTATCCGAAAGGGTTTTGAGGCGATAGGAGGACAATGCGTCTTTACCAGTGAATGGAACAAGGAAGCTGTGCGGACTTATAAAGCCAATTGGTTTAATGATGAGCAAGCACACAAATTTAACCTTGATATCCGTGAAGTGACACTTAGCGATAAACCTGAGATCTCTGAGCTCGATGCTTACGCTAATATCGATAAACATATACCTGATCATGATGTACTTTTGGCTGGTTTTCCCTGTCAGCCCTTCAGTCTGGCAGGTGTAAGTAAAAAAAATTCGCTGGGACGTGCTCATGGTTTCGAATGTGAAGCTCAGGGCACACTTTTCTTTGATGTAGCGCGAATCATCCGTGCCAAAAAGCCGGCAGTTTTTGTGCTGGAAAATGTTAAAAATCTCAAAAGTCATGACAAAGGTAAGACCTTTAAAGTCATTATGGAAACGTTAGATGAACTGGGGTATGAAGTTGCAGATGCTGATGCAACGGGAAGCAACGATCCCAAGATAATCGATGGTAAACATTTTCTCCCTCAGCATCGGGAGCGTATCGTTCTGGTAGGTTTCCGTCGTGACCTGAATATTCATAAGGGCTTTACTTTACGTAATATCAGCCGATTTTATCCGGAACATCGGCCAACATTTGGCGAATTGCTGGAGCCTGCCGTTGACAGCAAGTACATTCTTACGCCGAAGCTTTGGGAGTATCTTTATAACTATGCTAAAAAGCATGCCGCTAAAGGTAACGGTTTTGGTTTTGGGCTTGTTGACCCTAAAGATTTAACCAGCGTAGCACGTACGTTGTCTGCCCGTTACCACAAAGACGGCTCTGAAATACTTATAGATAGGGGCTGGAACAAAGCAATTGGTGAAGCTGACTTCGTAAATGAAGATAATCAGGCATGCCGGCCTAGAAGACTGACCCCCCGTGAATGTGCCCGCCTGATGGGATTTGAAAAACCTGATGGTAAGCCGTTCCGTATTCCAGTGTCCGACACGCAGTCATACCGTCAGTTTGGTAATTCTGTGGTCGTGCCGGTTTTTGAAGCGGTGGCCCGGCTGCTTGAACCTTATATTCTGCAAGCAGTTTCTGCCCAGACCCCAAATAAGGTTCAGAAATAATCTGCATTCCCGGCACCTTGATGCCGGGTGATTCATTCTGGCAGATCGGCGTACAACCCGGTAAGCTCCGCAATAAAACTACCAAGTGTCATTAGTTCCCCCCGGATCGCTTCAGGATATTTCCCGTGTAAGGCCGAGGGGACTACTAGCTTGACCCCCTCCTGCTGCATTTCACTGAACTGAGCAAGTGAGACGCCTTCCTGCAGCGTGAAAAGATGAATGCCATTTATTCTGTGAGCTTCATTAAGGACCTGTCGCCAGCGGTCCTTACAGGTTGTTTTAACGGCCAGCATGCGGAGCTTTTCTTCCGGAAAAGCCGCGTTGTGATAGGCCTCTGCTGAAGGAAAGAGGAAATCAGGCTTTTTATTACCTTCGGTAATGGCTTGAGTGGCGAAATATTTTAAACCATGCTCTACAAACAGCTGCTCCAGATGAAGCTCAAGGGATTTACCAGCACGAGATTTGCGTCTGTTACTGACTGAATTTGCCATTGCAATAAATTCATCTACAGAACCAAACCCCTCACGGATAATATCCAGCACATGTATTTTTTCAACAAGCAGGAAAATATCGTACTCTACACGACGGCGCTCAATAAGTTGCTCGTCAGGATCCCCTGAGTCTGTTGTGTAATGTGCAGCAGCATAACCGATGATTTCACTTCCTGAAGGAAATCGTTCTGTCCAATCGTCAGGAAGCTTATATTGCTTTTTACGCGCAGCATGCTGCTGGGCAAATCCTCCCATGACTTCTTGTACAGGGCCAGCAAGATATGTTCCGGGTAAAATTTCTCCTAGGGCAGCCTCAATGATATCCTCTTCATCAGGGTTACCGCATACCCAAATATCAACATTCTCACTGTCATAACCGTGATTGTATTCAAAGGCGAGAACGGTCAGGGCACCAGTATTTTCCGGATCTTGGAGGGGACTGCCTTTGCCCCAGCATGTGATTCTTTTTTCATTCCTCGTCTTTCCAAAGAAACGGTTATTGTAATAGATAACACGAGCTCTGCTTTCCCGGCACATATGCGATGAGACACGGGCAGTTAACACTGTTGAAGGATTAAGTGCTTTGGTGTCATCAATCGAAGGGAACAGCTTATCTATAATCGATGCAGGAACGTAAAGACCCACCTGATGCGAACGGGTGGCACCAGTGTCGTTAGCTGACAGCCGCTTTATGTATAAAAAATAATTACCGTCTGCCTTGTTGAGCAGCCAATCCAGCAAGCTGGACATAAAACCTCCCTTTTTTAGTCGTGTAGTATTATCGTTGAGTTAAGCTTTCATAAGACGCTGCAATATATTTATTATTGTACGTGTAACAGCTTGGGCCGATGATACCGTAAACTTAGATAAACTGGCATGCCCGTCAGGGCATAAAAGGCGGCTCACTAAAGCTATATATCGAGCTTTACTTAAACCGCCGGGCCTTACCCTCTCTTCATATCGCGCTGTCCACCCCCCGTCCTGCCAAGCCATAACCCCCTGAAAGCCACGTAAACGCTTCTCTGCGCCTTCGGAGTGGGTCCGGTAAGGCGAAGCCGCAGCCGGGCCGTATCTCCGGCTTGGCGGGCCTGTAAGGGCCGCTTAGCGGCGTAGTTACAACATCCATTAAAGCCACTCCTGTTCCGGGCCTTCGGCCCGGGGCGGGCGGGGCTCTTTAGTGGCCGGGTCCGGGCTGTATGGTTTCAGGTACGGCGGTGAGGCATTAAGGCGGCCGGACGTGGCGCTGTGGTTTCAGGACTGGTGCTCTGGCCACCGGGGCATAAGCTACTTTTAAATCTTATGAGTGTTGTAACTAAACTCTGTGTTGTGCACCGCTCCCGTGCCCGGAGCGAAGCGCAGGGAGCTACTTCAGGGTTTTCCCCGTTATCCACAACGTTTCGCAAGACAACTAACTACCCTGCAAATGGAATGAGAAGGGGTGATAAAAAAGGGGGGTTAAGACTATTTTGCAGCTTTGGATTTATATATGTGCGGATTTCTTTTGTTATCCCTTTGCGGATTTCTGTGTAAAAAAATAAGGCAGGTTCGCTGAGCGCTCAGAACGGGCGCCTGCCGGCTTTAATGACGTCAGAAATTCGGAGCAGCGTACACTGGTTAGCCAGTGTGGTGCCGTCAAACCAGCGCCAAAAGCCCCGTCAGGGGCCGTTCAAAAATCAGATTGTAAGATTGCGGGACCTATTCTGGTGGCGAGAGCGCTAAATCCAGCTGGTAAAGATTCTGTATGGCCAGCTCGCGGAGGCGTTCGGACGTGCACCAGTAAGCCTCGTCAGCCGGCATGGTTTTATACAACCACACCGACATTTCATGGATACGTGCATCCACCGGCAATTTTTTCAGCCGGTTGGCCCGCTTGCGCTCTGCGCCTTTCCTGCGCCGGTAAAGCAGTGCTTCCCTTAGTTTCTGGCTGTGCCAGCGTTTACGGGCTGTATGAGGTGAAATATCCTCATGTTCGCTGATTACACCTTCACGGATGAGCTGTTCACGCTCCTCACTGTTCCGGAGTTTCTTTTCCTGCTCCCTGAGCAGCTTGTCGAGATCAACGCCCAGCATCTTAAATCCGGCCGGCGTAATGTAGACGTAGGTTGGCAGCCATGACCTCGATTCACGGTCCCATGTGCGTTCTTCTGCCAGTCCCAGCACACCAAACCGCACCTGTTCTTCAATCAGCCGAGAAAGGCGGGATACCGTCACCTCCGTTTCACGGATCACCTGCCCTTTGCTGTCTTTTGCACTGAGCTCTCTGGCCAGACGGGAAATGCACATGCCAACGGTATGCTTACCTGCATCACAGAAGCTGATGAGTACCGGCCACAGCGCATTGAGCAGGCGCTGCCGTTCCGGACGAAAATCATACTGCCTGCCGGCATTCTGCCGCTCCCGGATATAAAGGGGATGACGGGATATATGCATACGGAGGCTGACCTGTCCCGTATCCTTATCTGTTTTCACCAGGCGGTTATATGCCCTGGCCAGCTGCCCTGTGAGCCGCTTGTAGCGTTCAGGACGGAACCATGACGGATTTTCACATTTTGGTTTTGTTGAATGAACGCCGCGGCGGCGGCGGCTGGCCTTTCTTGCAGGGGCTACGAGAAAGGAGTCAGCGCGACCGTTATCCACATCCTGCCAGAAACGTATCTGCTCATCCGGCGAAAGAGTTGACCAGTGCGCGGGGGCCTGACTGTATTTAGCCATTAACGTGTCCCCCCGTAGGTTTAGCCGCTTTTTTTGCAGCTGAATGTCGGGCACGGGACCACTCTGCGGAAGAAATATCCAGGGCTTCAAATAAAGCCGGCGTGAACCAGATACTCGCTTTTACCGCGCTGTTGTTATTTGGATCTTTACGGGTGTTATAGACGATAAGCCCGTAGCCCTTATCAAGGGCCGTAAGTATCCGGCTAACCTTTGCAATACAAAGTTTGCCGCTCGTTAATTTTGTAGCCAGACCACAGTCAACTGCCAGCTCAGAAGGCGAGCGGCGAACACAGTTATTCACCGGATCGTACCAGAAGCACATCGCCTGCAGCAGCGCATCAATGGCTTCACAGCGCGAAGCAGTCGGCCTGCGCCTGGCTGTTTTTTTTGCGCGCGCTAAAAGTACGTGAACATAGAAGCGAAATGACGAGGTAAAGCCATCGGCTTTATTCATCATTTTACGGCAGAACGGCAATGTCCGGGCGCCCTCCGGCTCAATGAAACGGGGAGGTACAACGCCTGATGGCTGTTCTGAAAAGATGAGGTCAGTTAGTTTATCATTCACGCCGGCCTTGTCTTATGGCGGCCGGGTGTTGTGTTATGTAATGCATGCGTTATAATCCTTCACAGGCTACCAGCCTGCTTTTGGGCCCCCTGAACATCTGACGATTCCGCCAAGTTTCATACAGATTTCAGGGGGTTTTTGCATTCGGGTTCCGGCAGATGCCTTTTCCCGCTCCTGAGCGTCTTACGGACGCGCCCAATCCTTTTGTCCTTTCCTTCTCCGCCCGGTCGCATTAACGAACGCAGAAGTGTTTTCTGCCTAACTGTCCGGCTTCAGCCTCACCACAGGCGTTCACCGCGTCCCGCTCATTTCCGGTCACCACACCAGGCCTGAGAGAGCGATTTCAGTTAAGTCAGAAATATAAAATATATCAGCCAGATACCTCACCACAGGCGTCACGGCTCGCAAAAGTCTACCGCTTTGCCTGCTAATTTTCTAGCTGTGACCGCTCAGCAAATGTGCGACCAAAGAAAATTTTCACAGCCAGGGAAAAATGCCGTGACCGGCTTCTCACATTCCACTTCAGTAGATGAGATTTCAATCAGTCGGAAAAAGCAGGCAGTGCTCGCCGCAGACTCAGACCGGCAGCGGTCTGAGCGAGGAAGCGCAAGGGTTCTGAGGCTGAAGAAGAAATAAGGACGCACCGGCGTTGAGGAGGACGGTTTCTGGCGGGAATGCCGTCGCCCGCAGCCGGACCGGTTCTATTCTGTCGCGTCTGTGCTGGATAACTTTTTCAGATTAAATGAGTAACATCTGCCACAGCGCAGCGCTACACTTAAGTTTCTTGTAACGTTCTGGATTTCTCCTTTCCTCAGAAACAGTGGATTTCCTGTTTCTGAGGTTTTTTTTCACGGCTGGTTACTGAGCGGCTTTTTTAATGGCCGCCTGGATCTGCGCGGCGGTAGTGCCGCCGGACAGCACGGTGATGTTGCCCGGTTTAGCGCCGGTGACCGGCATGATGATAAGTCCCGGCGTACCGGTAAGGCCCAGCTGCTGCGCCAGTGCATCGTTGCGTTCCAGCACGGCGGTGTTATCTGGTATGGTGTTGGCCGTGAAGCCTGCCGCTTTTGCCGCGGCATCGATATCGGCTGCCGTAAGCTCCCCTTCCGCATGGCCGGTGTGGTAGATGCTGTTGTGATAGGTCATGTAAGCCTGTGCGCCTTTCGCTTTCCACACCGCCAGGCCGCGCTGCGCGGCCTGCTCTGACTCCGCCCACTTCCCGGCGAAGATGGGCCACTCCTTAAAGACAAACCGCACATCCGGGTTCGCTTTCATGGCCTTTTCGATTTCCGGCGCCAGTTTGCTGCACCAGATGCACTGGTAGTCAAAGAACTCGATGACGGCCACTTTCCCGTTTTCCGGGCCATATGCCGGCGTGTCTGCATCGCGCAGCAGCGCCTCCTGGTTTTCCATGACGCTCAGCGCGTACATTTTTTGCTGGCGCTCCTGCTGCTGCGCCTGCAGTTTCTGGCTGACCTGCACCAGAATCTCCGGGTGGGTCAGCATATAGTCGGCTGCTATCTGGCCGATACGGGCTTCCTGCTCCGGCGTGAAAACGGGTGCCGGTGCAGCCGCTGCGCTGCCGGCGAACAATGAAAAAGCCGCGCCAAGCGCGGCCAGGGTGGTACGTGTCATAGCCATTCCTCTGATTAACGTTCTTTCTGAATATGTCGGGTATGCCCGCGCTCTTCCTGCTCCGGCTGGCGGCCGCGTTCAGGCGCGGATTCCGGCCGGGGCAGTTCAGCGCGGCTCTGCTCTGCCAGCTCTGAGGCCACCCGCCCGGCAATCTGCTGCATGTCCATTGTTTTGCCGCTGTTCTGCAACAGTGCCTCGCCGGCCTCCTGCAGCAGCGCCTGTTTAACGGCGTTCTGGTCGCCACCGGTGGGCTGTGTTTCGTCTGCCACACGGCGAAGTACACCGGCGTCCGGGATAACCGGCAGTGCCGCTTCCCGGGCAGCTTTCTCGTCGGCTGGCAGAATAATGGGTTGCTCTTCGGGCAGCCGGATTTTTTCCTGCCCGTCGCGCAGCTGCATTTCCCTCTGGCGGGCCGCTTCAGCCCGGGCCTGCTCTGCCAGTTTCGCCAGCTCCTCTGCGGCACTGCCGGCGGCAAGGGCCCGCGCTTCGTCCTGAAGGTCCTGACGCAGCGCTTTGGGTATCACCACCGGTTTTTCTTCCGGCAGCGCGACAGTGCGGAACTGCTCCGGCTCTCCGCGGGAGAGTTTCAGCAGGTGGGCTGACGGTTTTTCCTCTCCGGTCTGCCACACCACCCCATCCTGCGGCCGGGCCCTGACGGTGTCCAGGGCTTCCTGCAGGCTGTTCACCACCACCGTTTTGCCGGAATGGCTGCGCTGCAGGACCGCGCCCCGGGCGCCTTCCGTTGCCACCAAGCGGGTCTCGCCCTGAGTCAGGCGGCCATTATCGCCGGCGACAACCGGAACGAGCGCCAGCCCCGCGCTTTTGCCGTTGTTGTCATACAGCGGCAGCGCCAGTGCCGGCTCCGGGTAACGCTTTGTGGCCGGGATAATCCGTGCCGTCATGCCCTGAGCCTCCATCCCCTGGTGACGCAGCCAGGTGCGGCCGATAGCGGTGCGGGCCAGCGGCTGGCCCATCGCCCAGATGGCCCGTGCCTGCTGGCGCTGCGTTTCCGGCTTCAGCGCATCGTGGGCCGTTTTTGCCTCCCGCTCCGGCATTTTCACCGCCTTAGTCCAGTCCGCCAGGCCATCCGTGTAAATCTGCACATGGTCTTTCGCACGGGAGGCGGAAATGTAAAACGCACGCTGCGAGGCCAGCGCCTTACGCCCCTCCTGCGTGCCTTCCAGTGAAATAACGTAATCACTGCTGGCCCCCTGCGCGCCGTAGCCGGTGACCGCCCAGGCATAATCAATATGCTGCTCGGCCAGCACCTCCTTCGGGTTAATCACTTTGCGCCCGGCCGTGCCGTTCAGCACCACGTCGCCGTTATCCTTCACCGCCTCCACCGTGTATTTCTGGTTACCGGCCTGCCCGCGGTCGCGGTCGGTGGCGGTAAAGCGCAGCTGGTCGCCGGCGCGCACTTCCATACTGCCACGGGTGAACAGCTCCACGTCGCCCACAACCAGCTCCCGGGGGGAGATAAGGGCGATTCTGCCTTCCTCGTCGCGCACCGTGACCAGCGAGCCGTTTTTGTCCACGGCCACCACGTCCTGATAGCGGTCGCCCCGTTTCACCACCATACCGGGCTGCCAGGCTGCGGTTTTGTTGAATGCATGGCGGGTGTGGCTGATTTTTTCCAGCACCGGCACGGTGACCGCTTCCTGCCCCAGTTCGCCACGGGCGGTCAGCGCCGCATGAATGCCGGCGTTCACGGCCTGGCGGTCGCGGTTCAGCTGGGTGATGATGATGGTGCGGCTGCGCGCATCCGGGTTACGCCCCAGCCAGTCCGCGACAATGGCTTCCACCGGCGAGTCCGTTTCCTGCACTGACGCGGCTGGCAGCGCCGCCCCGGCTTCCCGTGGCACGCGGTCGGGCGTGACGGAGGCAATACGCGACAGCGCCGCGTCAATACGGTTATCGATAATGTCCGACACCGCACTTTTCAGCTGCACGTCGCGCTGGCGAACAATCTCTTTCATGATGGCCACGTCCATCGGGCTGCGCTCCTGAACAAGCTTAAACGGCGCGCCTGAGTCCACCGCCTCGAACTGGGCGGTGTCCCCCATCGAGACGGCACGACCGCCGCCGGCGCGGATGGCCTGGTACAGCGCGGCCGTGTCCTGGTTCCCCACCATCGAGGATTCGTCAATCAGGAACATCCGGCCCTGGTAATCCGGTTTTTCCCCGCCGGCCACGCGCTGGTCATGCTCCACCAGGAAGGATTTCACCGTCTGCGCCACCACGCCCACTTCGCTCATTTCCTTCACCGCCTGGTGCGTGGGCGCCAGCCCCAGCAGCTCAGGCCGCCCGGCTTCCGGCAGGGTTTCAATGGCGGCTTTCACCGCCCGCACCTGGGTGGTTTTACCCACCCCGGCGTAGCCCTGCACGCCGACAAACTGGTCGCGGCTGCCGAGCACCATCTGCGTGGCCTGCTTCTGCCCGGCGGTCAGCCCGTCCAGCAGTTTCGGATCGACCTGCTCCAGCAGCGGCTGCTGCGTGTTCTTGCCCTCATCGATAACACGGATGATGGCTTTTTCCATCTCCCAGGTCGAACGGGCAATCAGCCGGGTTTCGCCGCGTACCGTAGCGGTCAGCAGTTCCCCGCTTTTCACCTGCGCGGCAATCTCGTCGCCAATGGCACCGATATCGTTATGGAGCGCCGTGGCGGCCGTGGTGAGTTTCAGCTCGCTGAACGACACCTCCCGCTGTTCGGCAATGGCGCGGGCAACGGCCAGCGCCGCCTCGCCTTTCACACCGTCACGCAGGGTATTCACGGCGTCGCTGACGTCGTCCTTACCGCTCAGGCTGCGGACCAGCTGCACCGGGGAGCTGCTGTGCCGCATGCGTTGCAGGCGGGCTTCCGCCCGGTCCTGGGTTTCGGCCGTGAACACCTCCGCCCGGTCCCCGCTCTGCGCCAGCGTGTTCATCATCTGTGCGGTGATATCGCGGCTGTTAAGCGCAGCCAGTACCACGCCTGACTCGTTGTCCCGACCGCCCGGGGCGGCGACGTAGCCGTGCGTGACATACAGCGGCCGGCTGGCCGGCAGCGTCAGGGTTTTCCCGTCACGCTGCACCTCAATGCCCGCCGGTGTGATGGCCGTGACATGCAGGCGGTCTTTTGCCTTAAGCCCGGTGGTACGGTCGGCGGCCACGGCCAGCAGTTTTTCTCCCTCGCTGATATTCAGCTGCTCGCTGTTGTAGAGCCGCCAGTCCGCCGTGAGACTGCTGATTTTATGGCGGGACAGCACGCCGTCACCGTCAACCAGCGACAGCATGCGCGTGTCATCATGGACGCGGTCAATAACATAGTGCTTCACCTCTCTGGCATTGCTGCGATCTTCCAGTACCTGGCCGGCGCGGTAGGAGCCGGGCTGCCGGCGGGTTTTGCTGTCCAGCCAGACCGGCGTGCGGGCTTCCACGGTGACACCGTCACGCTCAAGCTGCCCCGCGTTCTGCAGCGCATCCCGGATGAGGCCGGTCAGGTGTTTCTGCTCGCGCTGGCCCAGCACCACCGCCGTGACCGGCTCGCTGCCGGCGCTGAGTTCAGCGTAACGGTTGGCCAGCGCCTCATAGCGCACCCGCTTGTCCGGCAGGCTGATAACCGCCGTCTCCAGACCGGGGGCCGGTTCAGTACGCCGGCTGCGCGTCACGCCTGCGGCTTCCAGCACCGACATGGCATTGCCGTTTGCCTGGCGGCCGGCGCTGTCGAGAAAGACCAGCTGCGCGCCCTGCGCCCGGGCCTCGCCTGCAAGAATGAGGGTTTCCTTCAGCCCGAGCTTTTCAGCACCCTCAATAACCAGCGTGCTCTGCGGTTTCAGGGAAAACTCCCCGCTCAGTACCTGCTGCCGGCTGATTAACCGCTCCTTCAGCGTGTCCGACCGGGCAAGCGACGTGGCGCGTTCGGCGGAGCTGGCCAGCACTTTCACCTCACGGCCGTGGGCGGTAGAGAGTTCAGTCACCTGTTCGGCCAGTTCGCGGATATGCGCCTTCGATACGGGTGGCAACAGGGATCACTGCTGAAGTCATACGTCCTCCACGGTTAAAGAGTTAACAGGTCCGGCTTACGCCGTGCCGCCACAGAAGACCGGCGTAAAGTGGAGGATGCAGGGGCGGCACCGCAAGCCGCAGCGCAAGCCATTCGCGGGCTGAATGCGCCGTGAATGGCGCGAACGGGTGAGGATGACGGCGGCAGCGGACCCTTGCAGCCGGAGCGGCCGGGCTACCGTGAAGGCACGGCGTATGCCGTCGCCACGCCGGCGTATCAGAGGGCGTATTCTGTCCCGTCGTCGTCCGGAGGCCGGCGGCGGATAAAAGCGGAAGGAACTGACATTTTTTTTGCAGTGGATCGTCACAGGTAAGCCGGGGGTACTCCCCCGGCACATATTCAGGCCGCCAGTGCGTCTTTAAGTGCGCAAATATCGTTCCTCGCCTTCTGAACAGATTCCGGTTCGACCCTGCCGGCTTCCCATGCCTGCCCGGCCCGGTGCTCCAGCTCGCACTCATAGTCGCGCAGGACGCGGGACAGGAGCATAGCCGGGACGCTGACCAGCTGGTTTGCTGCTTCCCTCTGACGGGTCAGGAGATCGCTGACGGTCGCATTTGTCACCCCCTCCCGGCGGTAATCCGCCATTTTCACCGCGCCGAGCGCCTTCATCACGGCACGGATTTCAGCTGCCTCCGGTTCGGGCTGGAGTTCACGGCAAGCCACAGCTATCCCTTCCTCCGTCCAGACCAGCAGGGTCAGGGGTTCGTCAGAGGTGAACATTTTTTCCAGCTGCTCGCAGAGTTCTTCTCGGGTTCCGTACATAGTCTTTCTCTCTTTTTGGAGTTAACAGGCCGGGCAGTGGCCCGGCGGGGTCAGTTAGTCCTGAAAGGACTCGTCAAGGATCAGTGCTTCGCGGTACGCATCCAGTAGCAGGGCGTTAATCCGTCGCAGGGTCTGCGCGGCCATGCGTTCAGTAAGTGTTGCCGCGTCGTGCCGGTGCTGCGATTCGAGGCGGTTCAGCAACATCCGCACGTCACACATGGCGTTGCTGAGCGCAGCCACGTCCGCACGCAGGAGTTCAAGGCCCGGATAGTTCATGCCGCCTCCGGATAATCGGGATAAAACGAACCGTCGTTGGCTGCCGGCATTCTTCTCGCCCTTTCAACCTGTGCCAGACGGCGCACGCCAGCGGCGTGGTACTCTTCAAGCATCTCGATGCCTATATAGCGACGGCTGGCTTCGGCCGCTGCCACACAGGTGGAGCCTGAACCGGCAAACGGGTCGAGGACAATAGCCCCCGGCCGTGTCAGGGATTCAATCAGTGGGCGCAGGCTTTGCACGGGCTTCTCGGTCGGGTGGTGGTAGTTGCCCGTGTATTTCCAGGGGATCACATCCGGGACAGGGCGGTCCGGTGTCTGCGGCCGCCCTTTCGCCAGCAGGTAAGCGCTCTCATGGGTGTAGCCCACAAAGGTCGATTTAGAAGCATAACTCTTGGCAAAGACGATATGGCCGACAATCCGGAAGCCAGCAGCTTTCCACGCATTCAGGAACAGATCTGCGCGGTTCCAAGCGTAAAAGCTCACCATCAGGCTGTCATTTTTCAGCACGCGGTACATTTCGTGGCACGCCGGCTGGAGCCATTCCGCCGAATTGTCCCCGGCCAGCGTGCGGCCTGTACGATCCCTGTAGCCGACGAGATACGGCGGATCGGTGAGAATAAAATCAACGGCACGCGCCGGAAAACGAGACATTACCTGCACGCAGTCACCCAGAATAAAACGGGACATGGACACTCTCCTCTCTGATATACGGCACCCTGTTGCGCCGTGCCGACACGACAGCCCGGCGCAAGTGGAGGATGCAGGGGCGGCACCGCAAGCCGCAGCGCAAGCCATTCGCGGGCTGAATGCGCCGTGAATGGCGCGAACGGGTGAGGATGACGGCGACAGCGGACCCTTGCAGCCGGAGCAGCCGGGCTACCGTGAAGGCACGGCGTATGCCGTCGCCACGCCGGCGTGTCAGAGGGCATATTCAGTCCGGTGCGGGCCGTGCCCGGCGCCGGAAAGGAAAAGCGGAGTGAAACGACATCCTTTTACTGTCAGTGAAAAGGCGGCGGCCTGCCTGCAGGCCACCTGCCCGGCGCTACGCCGCCCTGCGGAACGAGGCAAAGGCGTTCAGCGTCTCGCTAATTTCCCGGCGCGCCTCCGTTACCGCGTCACGAACCCAGTCACGCTCAAACCATTCCCGCCACGGCTGGCCCGGATGGCGCATCACATCCGGGATCACTGACTGACCGTACACATGACCGGTACGCGCGCAGGTCACGCTGACTTCCAGCGTTCTCAGGGTGGCGCCCTCGTTCAGGATGGCCTCCAGACAGCTGTCCTGCAGTTCCTCATCCCACGGCAGCCCGTATCCCCCTGCCGGCTCCACTTCGGTAATAGTGACGGTAAAATTCGGGGTCCGGTGATGGCGGATGACCGCATTGTCCCAGGAGGGATTAATGGCCTCCATCAGCCGGTAGCCGTCTGCCGCCACGCTGCCGCACAGGTCGTTAATTTCCCGGCGCAGGGCGGCAAGTAAGCGGCGCATCAGCGGCTCGCTCATGGTTTCCGGCCAGTCCTCATATTCCAGCGTGATCGTGCCGGCGTGCGCGTAATGATTTGCCAGGCTGTTCCGGCTCAGAACGATGTTCAGGTTGCTCTCGCCGATACAGTTATCCATTTCCCGCCAGTCCTGCTCGCTGAGGTAGCCGCGCCCGGCCAGCTCCGGCAGCAGTTTCAGGATGCAGTAAGTATGAATGCGGCCGTAAAACGCGACGCCGTCCCCCTGGCAGTATGAAAGGTTGGTTTCGATATCGAGGTCGTCAGGCCAGCCGCGTTCTACAAGCTGGTTGTGACAGTGGCGGCGGATCAGGGTGTATGCGGTATTCACGGGGATTCTCCTCAGTTCAGCTGCGGCGCCATTTACGCCGTGCCGGCACGACAGCCCGGCGTAAAGCGGAGGAGGCAGGGGCGTCACCGGAAGCCGCAGCGCAGCAGGAAACGGGCTGAATGCACCGTTTCCTGTGAGAACGGGTGAGGATGACGGCGGCAGCGGACCCTTGCCGCCGCAGCGGCCGGGCTAAAGTAGAGGCGCGGCGCTGACACCCGCCGCCGCGGTGGATACCGTGGCGGCATAAAAGCGGAGGAAACCGACTTCCTTGTAGTGTGGGGGCTGACTGGCGGTTATGTGCCAGGAACGAACTTTGTATGCAGGGAGTGGGTTAAATACCCGGTACGTAACAGTATCGGGTATTTACGCACCAGAAACGAAGGTCAGGCCTTATTCAGGGCTGGCTGTCCGTCAGCATGACGGAATAGTGAATACCCTGCGGCAGACTGATTGAGACTGGCTTATTGAGTGACAGCGGGACTGTCTGCGGTGCAACAGGTATAGCCTTGATACTGTCTCCCACCAGGCGGCCATTCACGTATCGCTCATGATCGTAGTAATTTATCTCCCCACTGATCTCGGCTACCCGGCTTCCTTTACCGGAAGATAAATCAATATACATCGTCGCTGCGGCAAATTTTCTGTCCAGCTCAGAGCTGAATGCTTTCCCCGGCAACGGACGGAGTGCATAGAGTATCAAATGCCGGTCATTGGCTTTTTTCAGAAGGCTGTCTGCGGTTACGGTTACTGTGGTTGGCCCTGAAACAGATGACTGCATTTCCGTTTTCAGGTACTGCGTTCCGTTTTCTGAGGTTACAGAACTGCATCCCATCAGCGCCAGGCATAAGACAGTGATTCCTGTCATTCTGTTCATTCATCTTTCCTTTTTGATTACCACTGATAATGATCTCTCTGTCAGTATCGGCATGTAACACAAATGATTGATGTTTTTGTAACTGAACAGCAGCGGGCCGGGCCCGCTGCCGGAAAGGTTAAGCAATACCGGCCAGGAACTGCCGCATGGCCTGAATCCGCTCATGGGAGTGAATACGGTCGGGCCAGTTTTCAATCCAGTACACCGGCGTGCAGCGGGTCCGGCTGACGGTCAGGTTCAGCGTGTTGCCGGTGTGCACTATCGCCGGGATACCCAGCAGGCTGAGCTGAATGAAGGTCATGTCGGCCGCCACCGGATCGATGTCCGTCGTGGTGACAAGCAGCTGCGTTGACGGGTTATAACCGGCATTAAGCATGGCTTCGGCAAAGGCGATAACCATGCCCCCTGCCCCGCTGGTCGGTTCATCCAGCGTCACCCACGGGCAGCGCTTCAGCTGCTGCTCAATATCGCCGGTCAGCACACTGGCCATCAGGCGGGAAAGACTGTAGGGCGTGAAGAACTGGCCCATATCACCGGAGCCCAGCTCCAGCTCCATAAAGACCGAGCCGAGAAAATCCTGAAACCCGCCTTCCAGCGCAGCAACCAGCAGGCAGAACAGATTCTTCAGTTTCTGCAGGTCAGCAGGCTGGTAACGGTCACAGATTTTGCGGCTGCGCTCGATGTTTTCCGGCGTGCGGACACGGGTGATATCAAGCTCACTGGCCGCCAGGGTAATGAAGTCGCTGAACACATCCCACCGGCGCAGGTAAGGCGCGGTATGCCGGAACTCACTGACAAACTGCCGGCGCGCCACGTCCCCCGTGACCATACGCGGCGTTACTGCCGCAGGGGCCGGACGTGACTGAATGCCGGCAGCGTCGCTCATGGCGTCAAAGATGGAGAGCTGTGACATTATGCGGCCTCCCCGGTCAGTACGCGGAAAAAGCCGTCCATCGGCGCCGCAATGGCGACCGGCCACCCGTCGGCGAGCCAGACGGAGTAATAATCCGGCCCTTCCTCGTCAAACGCCGTCAGTTCCTCGGCTCCGGCCGGTGGGGTGAAACTTTGCGGCTGCGCCTGGCAGGCAGAGACTTCCTCGACGTAGTAAAACAGGTCCAGAATATGGCTGGTTTTGAGTGATGATTCTTTAGATTCTTTTGCTGCGGTGTTGACGTTCTGCTGTGTCATGTTGCTTCTCCTCTGTGAGTGATGTGATGTTTCTCTGAGTTCCTTCGCCGCATCAGCAGGCACGCCGCACGGTAAACGGCAGCCGCAGGGGAGAACGGCAAGGCCGCAGCCCGCAGGGACCGGGCGCCGCCGTTCAGCTTCAGCGGCCCTTGCGGCAGCCGTCCGTGTGGCACAGTCCTGCGCGGTGAAAGGAACGGGGAGACATCACCCGGGAGAAAGTGGAGAACATGACACAGCCCCGGCACGCATGGCGGGCCGGTCACTGAAGCGACGGCGGTGCCGGCGCGGTGAAAGCGCGGTGGCCGCAGGCCACCTGAAGCGCCCGGATGCAGGCATAAAAAAACCCGCCGGGTGGCGGGCTTCAGCAGGCAGCTGCGTGGTCAGCGCGGTTTCTTTTCTTCATCGAAGGCCAGCAGAATGCCGGCACACATCATGGCGGCATAGCCCAGCTGCAGGAGAATTTTCGCTACAGGCGGCATATCCCAGATGATAAGCGGAACGATAAGCAGGACGCTGCCCAGCAGCATTCTCCGGCCGATTTTTTTGCAGCCTGCCGCCAGCTGCGCATCCGGAACGCCGGCACGCCGCAGCAGGGAGCAGGTCAGTGCTTCAGCACGTTGTTTCATGGTCATCAGGCTGCACCTTTCTTGATATTGCCGGCGCGGCAGGCATCATCGTTAATCTGTCTGCTGCCCGAACATGCTTCTGGCATTGTTGCGGGTTTCATCCTGCGCGCCGTCCTGTTCCGGTCTGGCCGCCGGTGCTCTGGTCGCCATGGTGGTCTGCCCTGCAGGGCGGCGTTCACCAAACGCGTCCATCTCTTCAGGAAACACGGCCTTCATCAGCAGGATCACTTCATCGAATGTGGTCGCATCGTTCAGCAGCTCGGCCAGCATATGCGGCAGCCGTGCATCCTGCTTACGCAACGCAAAGCCGGCCAGCAGTGCCGACCGCCAGAGCTTGCCCCGCTCTCCCTGCGGGGTCCGGTCAATCTCATCGCAGACATATTTGTCCGCGTCATTTGTTTCCGGGTTGAGATAAAAAGTGATTTTGCGACGCGTATCCTGCTTGTCCATATCATTAACCAATTGCGTACATACCGTTGACCAGGTCGAACTGCGGATTGTCGCTCTGCCAGAAGCGATCTTCGTGTACGCCGCAGTGTTGTCTGACCGCTCCGGCGATGAGCTCAGCCCCGCCGCCGATAACCATAACATGAGAATAGCCCTCAAAGCTGCTGATTGCTTCCAGCACGCGGTTCACCAGACGCTGCTGAGAATCCCGCAGCGCGTCTGTCACCATGCCGAGACGGGAAGTGTCATTCACTCGTTTGCGCAGGAACGCTTCATCGTTACGGTGGATAATAATTTCATCCGCGAGGTAGCTGCTGCCCCGGGTGCGGGCCAGCGCCAGCGCCTCGCGCACCTCTTCGGTCATCAGCGAAACGCCAAGCGAGGAATTTCCGTAGATACGGGAAATGCCGCGCATACGGGCCATCACATGCGAGATATCCAGCGTTGTACCGCCCAGGTCCACAATCAGCAGCGAATCCAGGTCGTCCAGCTCCTTCACCACTTCGTAGCCTGCAGGGATGGATTCGGGCATCACCTGCACGTTCCGGATACGGAACGTCTCTCCGCCATTCAGCGATACCGGCCGTAACAGGCTTGCCTGTTTACGGCGAATATTGTCCTGGTTCGGCTGGTTGTCCCGGTTATAGAACTCAGCCAGCGGCAGCGTCACCACGATATCGATATCCTGCGGCTTCAGCCCGGTCTGCAGCAGCGCATGATGTACGGCAACCACATTCACGTCACTGTACTGCCAGGCAATATTGGTCGTGACAATGGCATTCGGGCTGATGGGATCATACGAATAGTTTTCGCCATTCAGCGTGTAGTTGAAGGTGTCCTGTCCGCCGAACGCCACGGCCCATTCACGCTTGAAGCTGTTGGGGCTGATGGCCCGTTTAATTTCGCCGTCCTCATTCCACTGCAGCTTGATATTGGTTGAGCCGTCATCGATGAAGATTTTCATGGTGAATCCTTATGAGATTTTATTGATATTTTTAAGAGATAAATAAGAGAACAATTGAGATTATACAGAGAACTCGCGCGAGTGGAAGAACTTAAAAGAGAAAAATTAGAGAACTATAAATGCATTTAAAGGGATGTATTGAGAATACTTACCGCTTCGCTTGTCAGAACACTGGCGGGCTATTACTGTATATATAAACAGTATAAAAATAACGGTGAAACGAGATGGCATCCATTCACTTGTTTTGTGCGCCTTTTGAAACAGAAACATTAGCGCTTCCGCTCTTTCTGGAACGCTGCCAGGCAGGCTTTCCTTCCCCGGCTCAGGACTATGTCGAGGCTGAGCTGGATCTGAACGACTACTGTGTCTGGCACCGTAACGCGACATTTTACGTCCGCGCCAACGGTGACAGCATGACGGATATCGGCATCCGCAGCGGTGATGTGCTGGTTGTGGACCGGGCAGAAAAACCGCAGCACGGTGATATCGTCATCGCGGCCGTGGGAAACGAGTTTACTGTCAAGCAGCTGCTGCTCAGGCCGCGGCTGGCCCTGCAGCCAATGAACCCGGAATATCCTCCCCAGTACCCCAACCCGGACGATCTGCAGATATTTGGCGTGGTGACGCACAGCATTCATCGCCTGAAGGAGCGCCGGTGATGTTTGCTCTGGCGGATGTGAACTCGTTTTATGCCAGCTGTGAAAAGGTTTTCCGGCCGGATCTGCGCAGCAGGCCGGTGGTGGTGCTCAGCAATAATGACGGCTGCGTGATTGCACGCTCAAAAGAAGCAAAGCTTCTGGGTATCAAAATGGGAACCCCCTGGTTTCAGCTGAAGGCAGCCCGGTTTACGGAGCCGGTGGTGGCGTTCTCCAGCAATTACGAGCTGTATGCCTCGATGAGCAACCGCGTGATGTCCTGCCTGGAAGAGCTGGCGCCGCGGGTCGAGCAGTACAGCATTGATGAGATGTTCCTGGACATCCGCGGTATCGACCGCTGCCTGGAATTTGAGGATTTCGGGCGCCAGCTGCGCAGCTACGTGCTGACCTGCACAGGCCTCACTATCGGTGTCGGTATGGGCCCGACAAAAACGCTGGCCAAATCAGCGCAGTGGGCGTCAAAAGAATGGCCGCAGTTCCGCGGCGTGCTGGCGCTGACGCCCGGTAACCGCCGGCGAACGGAAAAGCTGCTGTCGCTGCAGCCGGTGGAAGAACTGTGGGGCGTCGGCCGGCGTATTGCGAAGAAGCTGAATCAGCTGGGGATCACCACGGCCCTGGACCTTGCCCGTGCTAACCCCACGTTCATCAGGAAACACTTCACCGTTGTACTCGAGCGCACCGTGCGCGAACTGAACGGAGAGAGCTGCATCACCCTGGAAGAAGCCCCGCCACCGAAGCAGCAAATCGTCTGCAGCAGGAGCTTTGGAGAACGTATCACGACGTATGAAGCCATGCGGCAGGCCATCTGCCAGTATGCGGAGCGTGCTGCGGAGAAACTGCGGGAAGAACGCCAGTATTGCCGGCATATCGCCGTGTTTGTGAAAACGTCACCGTTCGCGGCCGGTGAGACGTATTACGGCAACGTGGCCAGCGAAAAACTGCTCACCCCTACCCGGGACACCCGTGACGTCATAGCAGCCGCTGTAAAGGCGCTGGACCGTATCTGGACAGACGGGCATCGCTATGCAAAGGCCGGCATCATGCTGAATGAATTCACGCCCACCGGCGTGGCGCAGCTGAACCTGTTCGACGAACATCAGCCCCGCCCCGGCAGCGAGCAGCTGATGAAGGTTCTGGATGGCATTAATAACTCCGGGCTTGGCAAAGTGTTTTTTGCCGGACGGGGTATTGCTCCGGAGTGGCAGATGAAACGCGAGATGCTTTCTCCGGCCTACACGACGCGCTGGAAGGACATTCCCGTTGCGGTAGTCAGATAGGCTTAACCGTCTTTGAATGAGCCGCCAGTGCTCGCCGCAGACAAGTGACCGGGCGCAGCCCGCGAACGGTCGAGGAAGCGCAAGGGAGCCGTTTGTTGCATATACTGCGGACGCACTAACCTCACAGAAAGTCTTCTTTGTACTTATCCACTTATCCACCGCCTGTTTTTAAAAGGATCTTTTTAAAGGTGTTTTTAGATCTACTTTTTTAGACGGTACGGTAGCCCAGTGCTGACGCGGTCCACAGGCTGATGAGTGTGACAAATTGCCCTTTTACTGTGACAAGTTGCCCTTAAAACCCCCTTCTAATCGTGACAAACTGCCCTTAAGTCTGTGACAAATCGCCCTCACGGGTAGCGCCTTATCACAGGGTTATTCATGGTTGTTGACTATTTCAGATTAAGTGTGACAATCTAAAAACCTGTCACAAATAAAACAAAATCACCATGACTGATATTGCGCTGATCAACCAAAAAAAACGCAGGAACAGCCCCCGGATTGTCCAGTCAAACGAGCTGACGGAAGCGGCTTACAGCCTTTCCCGTGATCAAAAGAGAATGCTCTATCTCTTTGTAAATCAAATCCGTACTTCCGACGGCTCGCTTCAGGAACATGACGGTATTTGTGAGATTCAGGTCGCTCAGTATGCTTCGACTTTCGGCCTTACCTCAGCTGAGGCCAGCAAGGATATCAGGCAGGCGCTGAAAGGCTTCGCGGGCAAGGAAGTGGTGTTTTACCGGCCTGAAGAGGATTCCGGTGATGAGAAAGGTTATGAGTCGTTCCCGTGGTTCATCAAGCGCGCGCACAGCCCATCCAGAGGCATCTACAGCGTGCATATCAACCCTTACCTCATCCCGTTCTTCATTGGCCTCCAGAATCGTTTCACACAGTTCCGTCTGAGCGAAACGAAGGAAATCACCAATCCTTATGCCATGCGCCTTTACGAATCGCTGTGCCAGTACAGAAAAGCTGACGGCTCTGGCGTGGTTTCGCTGCGTGTGGACTGGATCATGGAACGCTACCAGCTTCCGCAGAGCTACCAGCGTATGCCGGACTTTCGTCGTCGTTTCCTTCAGGCCAGTGTGGATGAGATCAACAGCCGCACCCCTATGCGCCTTTCATATATTGAAAAAAAGAAAGGCCGACAGACCACTCATATTGTATTTACTTTCAGTGACATACACGCAGAATAACTGTTTTCCCTGAGTGCAGTTTGTCACATTTCTCAGGGCAATCCGTCACATTACGACAGGCCAGAAAAGGCAATTTGTCACGTAGCCGGGTTCTGGTGAGGGCAAATTGTCACACTTTGCTGGCTGCGTTTGCGTATTTTTCCTCATATTCCTTGTCATCCTGTCTTACTTGTCCAGAAAAACGTCCCGACAAGGTAATTGAGGGTGATATGTCACTTATCCCGTGAGGGTGATTTGTCACAGTAAGGAGGCCGGGGTTGGATAAATATTTTTGAGGGTAGTTTGTCGTATGTTTGAGGGCAGATTGTCACACTCAGGGTTCTTTTTGTGCTTGCCGCTGCCCTCCAACAGTATTCAGTATGAATTTCTTTTGTAATACAAACTGTCTGAAGTTCTTATACATAACGCGTTAGGTTGAATTCATTTTGTAGTACATAACCAATACTCATTGGTCCTTTTTTGTATTCCAGATGCATGCTATTTGCATTCAATATGTAATACATGAGTATTACATAAATTGATGATAGAAGCCCGTTTCATGGGTTTCTTTAAACTCTTCTTCATCTTATGCAGGAGAATCCAGAACCTGCACGTCGATATACAAGTTCTATTATCTCATGGTGAACCCGTGACATTTTGACATTTACTAGAGCCCAGGCTCTTATGAACTGGTTAATGAAAAGTAAAAACCATACAATGTAAATATAACAATATGATTTTATTGGATAAAATCATGAATATTTTATTTTTACTTGTCACCGATATCTAGAAAGAACGTCGTCGGGTACATAAAATTGGCTTCAAGTTAATTCTGGAGGCGAACATGGATACTTTCTTGCTCATTGTGTTGGTTATTAAATTTCTCATGGCTAATGTTGTTCCGTTTGTGCTGGTTTGCATGGCGTCTTCTCTACTGCTGGCCATGCTGGCAGTTGTGCTGCATTTAATGAAAGGGATTATCAAATGAGACGAGTTCCGTGGGTCCGTATGCCCTCATCCTGGATTTTGCAGGATGGGCTGCGTACTTTTTTATGGAAAGAAGATTCACTCGGCAAACCGGCCCTTAAAATCGCCGCATTAAGGTGCTACATAGTTATCGCCATGCATCTTGAGCTTCGTTATAAGGAGTCCGATCCTTTTGGTGGGCTGGTTGAAGAACATGTCGCCATTATCAGCTATACAAAATTGTCTGAAATGGCAGGCATAAGCCGGGCATCCTTGTCCGGGGGACTCCATGTTCTTGAACAAAATGGAGTCATTACCAGGGAGCTGGAAGGCCGGAATAATGTGTACCGAGTGACAGGATTTAATGGTAATAACGGATGGTGCAAACTGCCATGCAGGGCATTGTTGAGTAGTGATTTAAGGACCCTTAAACCATTTCAGGATCGGCCACTTAGGAGTAAGAAAGAGCTTTATGCGCTTAAAATGTATCTTTATCTCTGTGCTGTCAGGGATAACCGGACACTGCCTGTTGTCGCATCCTATGAAAAGATTAATGCGGCTACGAGCATACCCGAGAGAGAAATACCCGGTGCGTGGGCTTATCTTATAGGCATTGGATTACTTTCACATGTCAGTAAAAAGGAGCCAGATGTCGCAGGTAAAATCAGGCACGCCAATGAATATTACCTCATGGGCTATCGGGATCTGGTTATGACTCAATCCGGACCCAAAAAATAAATACCATTGTAATACATAAGAACTACAAATGTATTTATTTAGTAATTCATCTTTACTGCTCTTGCATAGCATGGACAGAATGCAGCTCTCTTTTTCACATCTCTGCGTTGCTGAAAATTCAAGCAGAAAAAAATGAGCCAGCAAAAAAACACTCGTCGCCAGAATAGCTGTTACCACCCTAGTCGCAGATTCTATTTATGAGATAAACGGACTGACGGGCGACTTCACCTCCCTTATCCGTGTGGAGAGCATACATTCCCGGGTTCCGTCGCTGTCATCCGCCACTCTGATCCGGATTGGCAGGCCCAGGCTGATAGCCTGAAGATTACACTGAATACATCAGTAGGGCCGTTTCCTGCCCCCCTCCTCATCAGCCGTTCCCGCGCAGCAACTGCAGCGCGTCCGGCGTGTCCATCGTAAAGCGTACCTGCTGGCTTGCCGCCACGTCGAGCGCGAAGATCTTCGTGTACACCTCGGTGGACTCGTACTTCTCATGGCCCATCAGCCCCTGCAGAACCTTCGGATGAACGTGACCGTACAGCAGGTGCATCGCAAAACTGTGCCGGAATGTGTGGGGCGTGACGGCAATGCTGAACCTGACGCCGTCGCGCCCGGCCGCGTCCACCGCCCGGGCCAGCCAGTTACGCACCGTGCGATCGGAGACATCCCACACTGGTCGTGCCCGCCGTTCGCCGGTGAGGGGGTCGTTCTCAAACGTCTCCCGTGTGCTGGCAAAGAGCCGGCGCAGCTCCTCCACATAAGCCGGGTCGGAAAGCGGAACCACGCGGTTGGCGCTTTTGCCTTTCTTCGGGCGGCCGCCGCCGGCGCGTCGCTGTTTGGCGGTGCGGATCACCACATGCGGAATGTCCTCGTTCAGGTGGAAGTCACGGCGCTTCAGCGCCAGCGCTTCATTAATACGGGCGCCGGTGTTCCACAGCGTATTGATGAGGCCGTGCTGATACCAGTCCGGAAAGTAGTGCAGCAGCGCGGTGACCTCCGGCGCCAGCAGATAGCGGGGCAGCTCGGCGTAGTGCATGGCCATGCTGCGCAGCGCCAGGGCACGGCCGTAATCAGGAATCGCCGGCACGGGAGCTGCTGTCAGCAGCGGGCTGTGAAGGGGAAGGGACATATCACCTCATCGGTAAGTTGCGCTGCGTAAAATCCGGTGATGTACACCCCCGTGACACCTCCAGATTTCACGCAGCGCAATCTGCTTACAGTATGACGTTATTTTCGCCGCCGTCAGGCCGCGACGCCACCGGAAAAACCCGCGGAGCAGGCCGCGCAGA
>NZ_JAANQO010000002.1:0-30204 GCF_011605905.1 Cronobacter sp. HA18003
ATTAAGCAGTAAGCCGGAACGATAATCCGGTGGTGTGAAGAAATTCGGTGGAGCGGTAGTTCAGTCGGTTAGAATACCTGCCTGTCACGCAGGGGGTCGCGGGTTCGAGTCCCGTCCGTTCCGCCACTTATTAAGAAGCCCTGAGTATTTACTCAGGGCTTTTTTTCGTCTTAATAATTATTATTGCGAATCAAACAAAAAACTCCTGCTTTTATTACTCTTTTTCATCTCAATCATTCCTCTCATAATCTCTTTATATTCAGAAGAGAGGTAAAACATGAGAGTTCCTGCATTCGGTTTAGGTACGTTCCGTCTGAAAGATGACGTCGTCATCGCATCGATAAAAGATGCTCTTGATGTGGGCTATCGCGCCATCGATACCGCACAGATTTACGATAACGAAGCGGCAGTAGGCCAGGCGATTAAAGAAAGTGGCGTGGCACGCGATGAGCTATATATCACCACCAAAATTTGGACTGAAAATCTGAGCAAAGATCGCCTGATCGTAAGTTTGAAAGAGAGCCTTCAGAAATTGCGGACAGATTATGTGGATCTCACGTTGATTCACTGGCCTTCACCAGGAAATGCTGTAAGCGTTCAAGAATCTCTGGAGGCATTGCTTGAAGCCAAAGCACAGGGCCTGACGCGTGAGATTGGTATCTCTAACTTTACGATTGCGCTGATGCAGCAAGCAATAGATGCCGTGGGCATTAATAATATAGCAACCAATCAGATTGAGCTGTCGCCTTATCTGCAAAACCGTAAGGTGGTTGAATGGGCGCAGGCACAGGGGATTCATATCACTTCTTATATGACGCTGGCCTATGGCAACGCGCTCAAGGATGAAACGATTATCCGAATCGCGCAGAAGCATAATGCTACGCCTGCGCAGGTCATCCTCAGTTGGGCGATGGCACTGGGCTATTCAGTGATCCCGTCCTCAACGAAGCGTGAGAATTTACAAAGTAATCTGGGCGCTTTGTCGCTTACGCTGAATGCTGACGATATGTCGGCTATCGCCGCTCTCGATCGTAATGATCGTCTGGTGAGTCCTGATGGCCTGGCACCAGACTGGGATTGAAACTAGCCCCTGTTGGGGCTATTTTTTTATCCATTCACTCAGAAAATCAATGAAGGTCCGGATTCGCGTACTCACAGCCCGATCGCTGTAATAGACTGCACTAAAGGGCATTTCTACCGGCAATCTATACTCCGCCAATAACTCGACAAGTTTTCCCTGTTCGATTTCTTTATCAATCATAAAGTCAGATAAGCACGCGATCCCATTACCGGTAAGGCACAGTTGCTTGAGCGTTTCGCCGCTGTTCGAAGTCATTCCCGGCGTAATTTCCAGTAGCTGGCCATCTTCACAGGCAACCGGCCAGGTGTTCAAAGATACGGGTTCGGTAAAACCCAGACAGACATGATCGTTGAGCTCGCATATATTTTTCGGCACGCCATAACGCTCAAGGTAATCGGGAGCAGCAACGATTTTCCGGTAACTGGTAAAGAGCGGTCTGGCGCGCAGGCTGGAATCCGTCAGCGTACCCGCACGTATGGCTACGTCTACTTTGCGCTCAATCAGGTTGATAAACGTCTCGGAAGAAACCAGCGACAGCGCGACTTCAGGATAGCGCTCGCGAAAGGGCTTGATCATCGGTATCAGCAAATGAAGGATCACAGGCGTAGCGGCATCGATCCGTAACAGCCCGCGCGGCGTCTGACGGCTTTCCATCAGCTCGGTTTCAGCTGCCGCCATCTCCTGTAACACCTGCTGAACGCGGCGAAAATATCGTTCGCCTTCCTCTGTCAGACTCAGCTGGCGCGTTGTGCGATTAAGCAAGCTGACACCAAGTTTCATCTCAAGCTTCTTCACTGCGCGACTGACCGCTGAATTCGCGAGGTTGAGCTGTTCTGCCGCCCGGCTAAAACTTCCGCTCTCTACCACAGCGACAAAAATAATCAGTTCATCAGAAGAGGCTTTCATTGTTGCTCCACAGGCAAAATTTGCATGGCATTTTAGAGAATTCGGTTATTTAACCACAGCGTTTTATAGCACGCCATGTACGAACTGATGCGCTGATATAACCGACGACACTCACGCGCGGCTTTCATCCCGCCCATTGCATCCGTGAGCTAAAATCCCTATAACAGGTAAAGGTCGCTTATCTTGCGAACACATCTACAGGGGTTAGCAGCGAAACGTGCGAAAAAATACTTATGCCATGCGCTATGTCGCCGGTCAGCCAGCAGAACGTATTCTGGCGCCAGGATCGTTTGCGAGTATAGGAAAGGCATTACCCGCCGGCGCTCCCTTGCCCGGAGATGGCTCTCTCCGGGTGCTGGTCTGGAATATCTTCAAGCAACAGCGTGCTGAATGGCTTTCTGTCCTGCAAAATTTCGGCAAAGAGGCGCATCTGGTCTTATTACAGGAGGCGCAGACCACGCCTGAGCTGGTGCGCTTCGCGACAACCAACTATCTGGCTGCGGATCAGGTTCCTGCCTTTGTGCTGCCGCAACACCCGTCAGGCGTGATGACGCTCTCTGCCGCACATCCGGTCTATTGCTGCCCGCTGCGTGAGCGTGAGCCTATCCTGCGTCTCTCTAAATCGGCGCTGGTCACGGTCTATCCGCTGCCCGATGGCCGCTTACTGATGGTGGTGAACATTCACGCCGTCAATTTCAGCCTGGGTGTGGATGTCTACAGTAAACAACTCGGCCCTATCGGCGACCAGATCGGCCATCACAGCGGCCCGGTCATTATGGCAGGTGATTTCAACGCCTGGAGCCGCCCGAGGATGAATGCGCTTTACCGCTTCGCGCGTGAAATGTCACTGCGTGAAGTGCGTTTTACCGATGACCAGCGCCGTCGTGCGTTCGGTCGCCCGCTCGATTTCGTGTTTTATCGCGGTCTTGCCGTACAGGAAGCTTCCGTCCTGGTGACGCGCGCCTCCGATCACAACCCGCTACTCGTCGAATTCAGTCCCGGCAAACCTGAGCAGAAGTAAGGTGTGTCAGGTCTGCCGTTGGGCAGACCCTGCGCCTGCCCTTTCTTTTACTCAACGCAAGGACATGACAATGACAACACACTCTCATCACGACAACGTCGAAAAGCAGTTTGGCTCCCAGGCGAAGGCCTATTTGACCAGCCAGGTGCATGCTACAGGGCGCGATCTCGTTCATCTGCGCGCGCGGCTGGCGGCATTCCCGCAGGCGCGCCTGCTCGATCTGGGTTGTGGGGCAGGGCATGCCAGCTTTACGGCCGCGGAACAGGTACGCGAAGTGGTAGCGTACGACTTGTCCTCTTCCATGCTCACGGTCGTGAAAGAAGCGGCGCGTGAACGCGGGCTTAAGCATCTGTCGACCTGTCAGGGTTATGCCGAGTCGTTGCCTTTTGAGGCGGAGAGTTTTGATATCGTCATCAGCCGCTATTCGGCGCACCACTGGCACGATGTCGGTCTGGCGTTGCGTGAGGTAAAGCGTGTTCTGAAGCCCGGCGGCATGATGATCATGATGGATATTCTCTCGCCCGGCCATCCGGTGCTGGATATCTGGCTGCAAACGATCGAAGCGCTGCGTGATACCTCGCATGTTCGTAACTATGCCAGTGGCGAGTGGTTGCAGATGTTCAATCAGGCCGGGCTTATCACGCGGGATGTGCGTACCGACAAACTGGCGCTGGAGTTTGGCAGCTGGATCGCACGAATGCGTACACCCGACACGCTGTCGCAGGCTATTCGGGTTTATCAGCAAAGTGCGTCAGCAGAAGTGCAACGCTATTTCGCGCTGCAGGAGGACGGATCTTTTACCAGTGATACGATTATCATTGAGGCGAGCAAGGCGGCATAACGCCAGATAAAGAAAAAGGCACCGGGGGAATCGGTGCCTTTCTTGTTTATAAGGCTTGTCGTCAGGAATCTGGCGTCGAACTGTTCTTCACAAACAGGGTGATTTGATCGCCCGGTTGCAGATTGTCCGTATCGCTGTTCCAGCGCAACACATCCTTAATGTTAACGCCGTGACGCTTAGCAATGCTTGCGAGCGAATCGCCCTTACGCACTTTATAGGTGATACTGTCGTTATTGCTAGCCAGTTCACCCGCGCCGCTAACCGTGCCGACAGAGAGTGTCTGGCCTGGTTTCAGTTTCGCGCCGCGCAGATTATTCCAGCGCTGCAAATCTTTGGTGCTGACGTTCATCCGTGCGGCAATAGCGGAAAGCGTATCGCCAGAACGGACTTTATACGTCCGCGCAGACAGTGAATTGTCTGCGACCATAGTCGGCTGAACCGCAGCGATTTCACCGGCGGCCAGAGACGTACGCAACTGCTGCGCATGTTTCTGTGGAACCATCACGTACTGCGGCCCGCTTACGCCAAGGGTCGAGCCCTTAACGCCTGCATTGAAGGTTTTCAGTTTATTCACTGAAATCCCGGCCATTTCCGCCAGTTGTTCCATTTCCACCGGATTATTCACCTTCACGCGTGCCAGCGCGCGGCTTTCATCCGTTGTTGGTAAACGCACCCCATACCGCTTGCTGTTTTTGAGTATGTCACTCAGCGCCAGCATTTTCGGCACGTAAATTTTGGTTTCCTGTGGCAGTGAGAGCGACCAAAAATCCGTGGGTTTGCCACGTGCTTTATTCGCTTTCATTGCCTTCAATACACGACCTTCACCGCTGTTGTAAGCCGCGACAGTGAGTAGCCAGTCGCCGTCAAACATCCGGTTCAGACGTTGCATCATGTTGAGTGCGGCAGTGGTTGAGGCCACCACGTCACGACGCGCGTCATAATTTCGGGTCTGTTTTAAACCATAATTCCGCCCCGTGCTCGGGACAATCTGCCAGATGCCTGCGGCATTCGCGCCAGATGTCGCGTGGGGGTTAAAAGCGCTCTCCACTATGGGTAGTAGTACCAGTTCCATTGGCATATTACGTTTTTTAATCTGCCCGGCTATCCAGTACATATACGGCTCTGCCCGTAAAGTTACATCGTGGAGATAGCTCTTATTACTCAAGTACTTCAGTTTTTGTTCGCGGATCCGGTCATTTTCCGGAATCCCCATCTTTAGCTCGTCGCCAATGAAAGTCCACAGGTCCTGATCTTGCGCGAGGAAAGTTCCATCATCCATCCAACGCGCAGAAGCCGCTCGACCAGCGAACTTTCCTGCTTCCCCTTGACCAGCCGCAGAAAGGCTCTGTGCATGCTGTTGAACGCCGCCGTCATGTTGAGACGCCTGGCACCCCACAAGCAGGACAGAGGCGAGTAAGATCGCTTTTGCCTTCATGTGTGTGTCAATAGTTGCTTAAAAGACGAGCAATGATAACGGCGAACTTTCCCGAATACAAGCAAGAATTTCTAGAAGTTATCTTTCTTTGACCTTAACCATGCAAATCTCTCTTCAGGAGTGGACAACCGAAGATCTGGATTAATTTTATCAATTAAATCATCGTCTTCTAATCGCAGGTAAAGATTTATTTGGCGCTCATTTTTAAGAATTGAGGGTAGTGTTTTTTGATTTTTTGCACGTAACTCATTAACTTCTCGATAATATTGGGTTAAAGCGGGATCGTCCGGCAAAATAGCCACTAAAAACTTAAGATTGCTTAATGTGTACTCATGCGCACAGCAAATAAGGGTATCTTCAGGCAGCGCGTTTATTTTCTGGAAGGATTGGTACATCTGCGCGGGCGTGCCTTCAAACAGGCGACCACAGCCAGCAGAGAACATTGTGTCGCCGCAGAAAAGATAAGGGAAACTGAAATATGAGAAATGTCCTAAAGTGTGACCTGGCGTAGAGAATGCAAGGAATTCGCAGCCAAGGATATTGAACTTCTCCCCATCGTTGACTACAACCTGCGCGCCTTTGCTGCGGGTCTCTTCCGGCCCGTACACAGTAATATCCGGGAACCGCGCCACTAAGGCTTTCACGCCACCCGTATGATCGTGATGATGATGCGTAAGCAGGATTGCCACCGGCTGCCACTGGTTTTCTTCAAGGGCGCGAAAAACGGGTTCCGCCTCGCCCGGGTCGACAAGCAGGCATTTTCCTTCATCATCATTCAACACCCAGATGTAGTTATCCTCGAAAGCAGGAATACTGTTAAGATTCATAAATCACCTCTTATGCGTTACGGAAGGTAGTGATGAAACCGGCACGGACACCCGCGACACTCAGCGCTCCGGCCCACTGGGATGCGTTTTCCTGGGGCGACCATTATCGCGCGACGCTTGAGCGGGAACTCCAGCCCTGGCTTGGGAAAATGTATGGCTTTCATTTACTTAAGATAGGCAATCTCAGCGCGGAGATAAACACCGAAGCCTGCGCGATTTCACATCAGGTCAATGTCGCCTTACAGGGCGACGCATTACAGGTTAAGTGCGATCCGCTGCATCTGCCGTTTGCTGCGAAATCCGTGGATGCCTGTCTGCTGGCGCATACGCTGCCCTGGTGCCCCGATCCGCACCGTCTGCTTAATGAGGCGGACCGCGTGCTGATTGACGACGGCTGGCTGATTATGACGGGATTCAACCCCGTCAGCCTGCTCGGGGCCGCCAAACTTCTGCCGTTTGTGCGCAAACGTGCGCCCGTAAATAGCCGCATGTTTACCATGATGCGCCAGATGGACTGGCTATCGCTGCTTAATTTCGAGCTGCTCTATTACAGCCGTTGCCAGGTATTGCCGTGGTGTCGGCAGGGCGGAAAGATGCTGACCAGGCATCTGCCGGCACTCGGATGTTTGCAGGTGATGGTAGCGCGTAAGCGCACCATCCCGCTGACCATTAACCCGTTAATGAAGCCGCGCGCCCGCACGCATCTGCGCCCGGCGGTCGGCGCCACGCGCCAGTACCGTAAACCTTAGCTGGCTGTCGCTTCAGGCTGATAGCCGGTATCTTCCAGCGTCGGGGCCATTGCGGCTGCGCGGGCCAGTTCGTCGCAGCGTTCGTTTTCCGGGTGACCGGCATGGCCCTTCACCCACTCCCATTTGATTTCGTGCTGGCTCAGCGCCGCATCCAGCCGCTGCCATAAATCGACATTTTTTACCGGTTTCTTCTCGGCGGTTTTCCAGCCGCGTTTTTTCCAGTTATGGATCCACTGCGTGATGCCCTGGCGGACATACTGGCTGTCGGTACTGAGCGTCACAATGCAGTGCTCGCGCAGCGCTTCAAGGGACACAATCGCCGCCATCAGTTCCATACGGTTATTGGTGGTCAGGCGATAGCCAGCGCTGAAGGTCCGCTCATGCTGTTTATAGCGCAGGATAGCGCCATAGCCGCCAGGTCCCGGGTTGCCGAGACAAGATCCATCGGTGAAAATTTCTACCTGTTTACGCATCTCTGGTAGACTTCCTGTGAGTAAAAAGCCAAGTCTGACATAAACGAGCGCTATGAGCACAGCTATTACACGACAGATCGTTCTGGATACCGAAACCACCGGTATGAACCAGATAGGCGCCCATTATGAAGGGCACCGCATTATTGAGATCGGTGCGGTTGAAGTCATCAACCGCCGCCTGACCGGCAATAACTTCCACGTCTACCTCAAGCCCGACCGGCTGGTGGACCCGGAAGCTTTTATGGTTCACGGGATTTCCGATGAGTTCCTGATGAATAAGCCCGTTTTCGGCGATGTAGTGGATGATTTTCTCGATTACATCCGCGGCGCTGAGTTGGTTATTCATAACGCTTCGTTCGATATCGGTTTTATGGATTACGAATTCGGCATGCTCAACCGCGGCATTCCGAAAACCGAAACGTTCTGCAAAATTACCGACAGCCTGGCGCTGGCCCGTAAGATGTTCCCAGGCAAGCGCAACAGCCTCGATGCGTTATGCTCGCGTTATGAAATAGACAACACCAAACGTACGCTGCACGGGGCGTTGCTCGATGCCCAGATTCTTGCAGATGTCTATCTGGCGATGACCGGCGGGCAGACGTCTATTGCGTTCGCGATGGAAGGTGACGGACAACAGCAACAGGGCGATACCGGCATTCAGCGCGTAGTGCGCCAGGCGTCGCGCCTGAAAGTGGTCCGGGCGTGCGATGAAGAGCTGGCGGCGCATGAATCACGTCTCGATCTGGTACAGAAGAAGGGCGGCAGCTGCCTCTGGCGCGCCTGATTGTACTGAAAACGCTGACAAAATCGCCGGGCGGGCGATTTTTAAAGCAAACGATTCAAAATGTGAGAAAAAGCGTTGACGGCACAGGGGCCAGCCCGTAATATTCGCCCCGTTCCCAAGGGAACACAACGCGGAGCGGTAGTTCAGTCGGTTAGAATACCTGCCTGTCACGCAGGGGGTCGCGGGTTCGAGTCCCGTCCGTTCCGCCACTATTCAGAAAGCCCGAATCAGCAATGGTTCGGGCTTTCGTCATTTCGGCGTCAGGAAAAAAGGCGGGCCGCAAACGACCCATGGCGTTTTACTCAAGCGTAAAACGGTCGGCATCCTGCCAGGCGGGGAATTTCTCGCGGTACTCTCTGAGCGACTCCAGCGACAATTCGGCTTCCACACGCACTGCCTGGTGTGGCTCGCTGGCGGCGATGATGTCGCCCTGCGGGTTGATAATACGGCTGTCGCCGCGGTAGTGGTGACCGTTACCATCGCTGCCGACGCGGTTACAGCCCGCGACATACGCCTGATTTTCGATAGCGCGTGCGGTCAGCAGCGCCTGCCAGTGCAGGGCGCGTGGAGCAGGCCAGTTCGCCACATACAGCGCCAGGTCGTAATCGTCGCGGTTGCGCGACCACACCGGGAAGCGCAGGTCATAACAGACCAGCGGCAGAATGCGCCAGCCGCGCCACGCCACCACCAGGCGCGTGTCGCCCGCCACATAATGCTGATGCTCATCGGCCATGCGAAACAGATGCCGTTTATCGTAGCGATGCACCGCGCCCTGCGGCTCCACCAGTAAAAAACGGTTCACCGGCCCGCGCTCGCTCTGCAACGCCGCGCTGCCGGCCACCATCGCGCCGGTCTGGCGGGCTTTTTCCTGCATCCAGGCGACGACGGTCTCTTCGGGCAGCGACGACTGCGCGGCTTCCATCGCAAAGCCCGTGGTAAACATCTCCGGCAGCACAATCAGATCCCGTCCCTGGACCTTCTCCAGCAGCACGTCGAAGTGGCGCAGGTTAGCGGGCCCGTCCATCCAGCTCAGCGGCTGCTGCATCAGCGAAATTTTTAAACCAGACACGTTCAGACTCCCCGTCATTGGCAACTCAGGTCACTTTATCATGCACGCGACAGGATGCGAGGCAATAAAAAACCCCGCCGGAGCGGGGTTTTTAACAGGCCAGAATCAGGCTGCTTCGACTTTACGTACCGCTTCCGGCAACTTTACCGGCAGTGTCGCCAGCGCGTCCGGCTCAAAATCGTCTACGTTAATGCTGCGCAGACGGCTCTCTTCGGCGCGGATAAGAATGGCGGCCTCATCTTCATTGATACGGCCTTCTTTCAGCGCGCGTTTCGCCAGCTCATCAAGACGGGTGAACGGCAGGTTTTTGCCCATCTCTTTGCAAATGCGCTGGTGGATAGGATCGGCGGCCATCACTTCCAGCAACGCCTGTTCCAGCAGCCCGACCGGGTTATGCTCGCTCGGCGTCAGGTACTGACCGCGACCAATGCGTGAACGGGTCGCCGACGGCGTTTGCAGGATCTTCGCAAGCTTGTGGTCGAGCTTATCGGAAGGCGCGTCGTAACGGCGGCCCGCCGGGAAAATCGCCAGGCTCAACAGGCCAGCCACCGCGCCATTCGGGAAGTTACGCAGCAGATCGCTGATTGCCTGCTCGGCCTGATGCAGCGCATCCTGCACGCCCCAGTGCACCAGCGGAAGATCCGCTTCCTGGCGGCCTTCGTCGTCATAGCGCTTGAGGACTGCCGAGGCCAGATAGAGCTGGCTCAGCACATCGCCCAGGCGCGCCGAGATACGCTCGCGACGCTTCAGGCTGCCGCCCAGTACCGCCATCGACATGTCGGAGAGCAGCACCAGGCTCGCGCTCAGGCGGTTGATATGCTGATAGTAGCGGCGCGTGGCGTCTCGGGTCGGGCTGCGGCTGGTCAGGCCGTTGGTCAGGCCAAGCCAGAAGCTGCGCACCAGGTTGCTGCCCACGTGGCCGATATGGCGGAACAGCAGTTTATCGAAGGCGTTCACGTCGTTATTCTGCGCCGCCGCCATCTCTTCCAGTACATACGGATGGCAGCGGATCGCGCCCTGGCCGAAGATCATCATGGTGCGGGTCAGGATATTCGCGCCTTCCACCGTAATCGCGATAGGCGCGCCCTGATAAGCGCGGGCCAGGAAGTTGCCCTCGCCAAGCATAATGCCTTTACCGCCTGCGATATCCATCGCGTCAATAATGGACTGCTGACCGCGGTGGGTGCAGTGATATTTCACAATCGCCGACAGGACCGCCGGTTTTTCGCCAAGCATGATGCCGTAAGTAATCAGCGACGCCGCGGCGTCCATCACGTAGGCATTACCGGCGATACGCGCCAGCGGCTCTTCAATCCCTTCCATCTTACCGATAGAAACTTTGAACTGACGGCGAATATGGGCATACGCACCGGTGGCGAGCGCAATCGACTTCAGGCTACCGGTCGAGTTAGACGGCAGCGTAATGCCGCGGCCTACCGACAGGCATTCCACCAGCATACGCCAGCCCTGACCGGCCATTTTCGGCCCGCCGATAATGTAATCGATAGGGACAAAGATATCTTTGCCGCGCGTCGGGCCGTTCTGGAACGGCACGTTGAGCGGGAAGTGGCGACGGCCGATTTCCACACCCGGCGTGTTCGTCGGGATCAGCGCACAGGTAATGCCGAGCTCCTGCTCGCCGCCCAGCAGGCGATCCGGGTCAGAGAGTTTAAACGCGAGGCCCAGTACGGTGGCGATAGGCGCGAGCGTAATGTAGCGCTTGTTCCAGGTAAGGCGCATGCCGAGCACCTGCTCGCCCTGCCACTCGCCCATGCAGACCACGCCGGTATCCGGGATGGCACCGGCGTCAGAGCCCGCTTCCGGGCTGGTGAGTGCAAAGCAGGGGATTTCCTGGCCACGCGCCAGGCGCGGCAGGTAGTGGTTCTTCTGCGCGTCGGTGCCGTAGTGTTGCAGCAATTCGCCGGGGCCGAGGGAGTTCGGCACGCCAACGGTGATGGCGAGAATGCCGGAGACGCCAGCGAGTTTTTGCAGCACGCGGGACTGCGCGTAAGCCGAGAACTCCAGACCGCCGTACTCTTTTTTGATGATCATCGCGAAGAAGCGATGCTCTTTCAGAAATGCCCACAGCTCCGGCGGTAGATCCGCCATTTCGTGGGTTATCTGGAAGTCGTTCGCCATGCGGCACGCTTCTTCCACCGGGCCGTCGAGAAACGCCTGCTCTTCGGCGGTCAGCTTCGGCTGCGGGTAGTTATGAAGCTTCTGCCAGTCCGGGTTGCCGCGGAACAGATCGCCTTCCCACCAGGTCGTCCCGGCGTCGATCGCTTCTTTCTCCGTGCGCGACATCGGCGGCATCACTTTACGAAAGCCGCGGAACACCGGGGCGGAGATCAGCGATTTACGCATCGGCGTAACGTTGAGAGGCACCAGAATGATCGCCAGCGGCACCAGCAGCCACAGCGACCAGAGGCCAGCGGCGCCGAGCGCGGCGGTCCAGGCGAGCAAAATCAGGCTGCTGAGCGGCAGGCTGACGCGATGGTAAAACAGCGCACCGATAAGAACGAGGGTGGCAACGATACTCAAGATCATCATAAAGAAAAGCTCCCTTGCTTGTAGGAGGTCTGACCACTTGTGATGATATGGTTGTAGAGGATGTTGCTTTTTTTAGCAATGCGTTCACAAAATAATTACAACCTGGCTCACATTGTTGCCGCACGTAAACGCAAAACCTGTATGCCCGGCGCGGTGTAGCGCTTCTCGCTCCCGGCGCTATCCGGTACACTGCATCCGGTTACTTTTTAATGCTGAAGGATATCCCTCATGTACCAGGATCTGATTCGTAACGAGCTGAACGAAGCGGCCGAAACGCTGGCTAACTTTCTGAAAGATGAAGCCAATATTCACGCTATCCAGCGTGCGGCGGTGTTGCTGGCAGACAGCTTTAAAGCGGGCGGTAAAGTGCTCTCCTGCGGTAACGGCGGCTCGCACTGCGACGCGATGCACTTCGCCGAAGAGCTGACCGGGCGCTACCGTGAAAACCGTCCGGGCTACCCGGCGATCGCGATTTCCGACGTCAGCCACATCTCCTGCGTCGGCAACGACTTCGGTTACGACCACATCTTCTCCCGCTATGTCGAAGCGGTGGGGCGCGAAGGCGATGTTCTGCTCGGCATTTCTACCTCCGGCAACTCCGGCAACGTGATCAAAGCGATCGAAGCTGCGCGCGCCAAAGGCATGAAAGTCATCACGCTGACCGGTAAAGATGGTGGCAAAATGGCGGGAACGGCGGATGTGGAAATTCGCGTACCGCATTTCGGCTATGCTGATCGTATTCAGGAAATTCATATCAAAGTGATCCACATCCTGATCCAGCTTATCGAAAAAGAGATGGTCAAAGCCTGATAAGGCGCTGTCGCCGGGCGCGCGACGCACGTCCGGCATGCCCCAGTGACGCCTTCCGAAAGGAGGGCGGCGTGTGATGAGGTGATTTATGTGCGAACTGCTCGGGATGAGCGCCAATGTGCCTACGGATATCTGCTTTAGCTTTACTGGCCTCGTGCAGCGGGGCGGGGGAACCGGGCCGCATAAAGATGGCTGGGGCATCACCTTCTACGAAGGCAAAGGCTGTCGCACGTTTAAAGATCCACAACCGAGCTATAACTCGCCCATCGCGAAACTGGTGCAGGACTACCCCATTAAATCGTGTTCCGTGGTGGCGCATATCCGCCAGGCGAACCGCGGCGAAGTCGCGCTCGAAAACACCCATCCGTTTACCCGTGAGCTGTGGGGCCGTAACTGGACTTATGCCCATAATGGCCAGCTGACCGGCTACCGCTCGCTCGATACCGGCCCGTTTCGCCCGATTGGCGAAACCGACAGCGAAAAAGCGTTCTGCTGGTTGTTGCACAAACTCACCACGCGTTACCCGCGCACGCCAGGCAACATGACGGCGGTCTTTCGCTATATCGCGGAACTGGCGGGTGAACTGCGGGAGAAGGGCGTTTTCAATATGCTGTTGTCAGACGGGCGCTATGTGATGGCGTTCTGCTCCACCAACCTTTTCTGGATAACGCGCCGCGCGCCGTTTGGCGTCGCCAAACTGCTCGATCAGGATGTGGAAATTGATTTTCAGGAAGAGACCACACCCAATGATGTGGTCACGGTGATCGCCACTCAGCCGCTGACGGGCAATGAAACCTGGCACAAAATCATGCCAGGCGAGTGGGCGTTATTTTGTCTCGGGGAGCGTGTAGTTTGACGCCAGCTGCGGGTGCACCACGCTGCTGCTGAGCGGCTTGCTGACCACGTAACTGCCGTTCACCACAGAGACCACCGGCGGCTGACGAGTCGCCATAAAGTAGTCGTAGCCAGGCTTAAGCTGTTTCCAGAAGCCGATATAGTACGAGTACTTGTGGCGCTCCATATTGGCGTCGGTCATGCGGAACGGATAGATGCTAACCTGCACGTTCGGCTGACCAAACACCAGCGCGCCGGTGACGAACTGGAAAATCTCATCGATATTTTTATCGGTCATCGCGTAGCAGCCCACAGACACGCACGCGCCGTGGATCATCAGATATTTCCCTTCATACCCGTTAGCGCGGTCAAACGCGTTCGGAAAACCGATATTGATCGCTTTATAAAAACGGCTATCGGGTTTGAGCTGGCTGCGCTGCACGCTATAGAAGCCTTCCGGGCTTTTGAAATCGCCCTGACGGCGTTTCGGCCCAAGACCGCCGGAATAGTTGCAGATGCGGTAGCTATCCAGTAACTGATACTGCTCGCCCATCTTGACGTACAGCTCAAGCGTGCGCTCTTCCTTAAAGATCTGGATATAAACCGGGGAACCCATTAACTGCTGTTTTAATTCTTTTTTTATCGGGGTAACGCTGTCGCTACTGACTGTACTGGCCCATGAAAAGCACGACACCAGAAGCATTGCGATTAACAATGCGATTTTACGCATACTGCTTGTTTCCTTGATAAAGCTAAGACCGATGCCGAAAGGCGAAGGGACCCAAAATAAGACTATTCTGGTTCAGGAGCGCTCACATTAGCATCGCTGTTATTTTTCGCAAGCGCTGCCTGCTGCGTTTACAATTAAGTTTTGCTTAACTTCATCGCGCCCCAAAGAATTTACGCAATTATGGCGGAATAAGGAAGGTTGCCGCCGCCCCCATTTTTTGCCAGACTGTATGGACATACAGTGCGGGGCGTGGCGATGCGCAAAATCATTCATGTCGATATGGACTGCTTTTTCGCGGCGGTAGAGATGCGCGATAATCCAGCCCTGCGCGATATTCCGCTTGCCATTGGTGGCAGCCGCGAACGGCGCGGCGTTATCAGCACCGCCAATTATCCGGCGCGTAAATATGGCGTGCGCAGCGCTATGCCCACCGCGATGGCGCTCAAGCTCTGCCCGCATCTCACGCTGTTGCCGGGGCGTTTTGACGCCTATAAAGAAGCGTCTGCCCATATCCGGGAAATATTCTCGCGCTATACCTCGCTGATTGAGCCGCTTTCGCTCGACGAAGCTTATCTGGATGTCACCCACAGCCCGCACTGTTACGGCTCGGCGACGCTGATGGCCAAAGAGATCCGCCAGACGATTTTCGACGAACTCCAGCTCACCGCGTCGGCGGGCATCGCGCCGATCAAATTCCTCGCCAAAATAGCCTCCGATCTCAACAAGCCCAACGGGCAGTATGTGATAACGCCCGAAGAGGTGCCGGGTTTTTTGCGCACGTTGCCGCTTGGCAAGATCCCGGGCGTTGGCAAGGTGACGGCGGCGAAGCTTGAGAGCCTCGGCCTGCGTACCTGCGAGGATGTGCAAAAAAGCGATCTCGCCGCGCTGCTCAAACGCTTTGGCAAGTTCGGGCGCGTGCTATGGGAGCGCAGCCAGGGGATAGACGACCGTGAAATCAGCAGCGACAGGCAGCGTAAATCGGTAGGCGTCGAGCGCACGCTGGCAGAGGATATCCACGAATGGGCGGAGTGTGAGGCGATAGTGGAGCTGCTCTACCCGGAGCTTGAGCGCCGCCTCGCCGCCGTTCAGCCGGATCTGCGCATCGCCCGCCAGGGCGTGAAGCTCAAATTTAACGATTTTCAGCTCACCACGCAGGAGCATGTCTGGCCGAAGCTCAATAAAGAGGACTTGCTCGCCACGGCGCGTAAAACCTGGGAAGAGCGCCGCAGCGGGCGCGGCGTGCGGCTGGTGGGGCTGCACGTGACGCTGCTTGACCCGCAAATCGAGCGGCAGCTGGTGCTGGGGTTGTAGGGGCTTTTCCTCGGGCCCGGTGGGTGCGCTCCGCTTACCCACCCTACATGGCTGATGTTGAGGCTTTTTGTCGTCGGGACTGGTGGGTGCGCTCCGCTTACCCACCCTACATGATGATAACCGTCGGGAAGCGTAGGGCGGGTAAGCGTAGCGCACCCGCCTTTTAAACCCACCCCGCCACAAACGCCAAAACAAAAAAGGCGGCCCCAGGGCCGCCTTTCTTTTACATCAAACGCTTACTTCGCCGGGATCGCTTTCAGCAGCTCGGTCAGCAGCGTCCAGTAGTGGCCCACGCTTTCAATATGCACCTGCTCATCCGGCGAATGCGGCCCGGTAATGGTCGGCCCGATGGAGACCATATCCATCTGCGGGTACGGTTTCTTGAACAGCCCGCACTCAAGACCCGCGTGGATCACCTGGATATTCGGCGTCTTGTTAAACAGACGCTGATAGGTTTCACGCACCAGCGCCATCACCGGCGAGCTGGCGTCCGGCTGCCAGCCAGGGTAGCTGCCTTTGGCCACGGTTTTCGCGCCTGCCAGCGCGCCGAGCGATTCCAGCATGCTCACCACGTAATCTTTACCGCTGTCGATAAGCGAGCGGATCAGGCAGATAATTTCCGCCTGCTCGTCGGTCATGGTCACCACGCCCACGTTCAGGGAGGTTTCTACCACGCCTTTCGCCACGTCAGAATTGCGAATCACCCCGTTCGGCGTTGCGTTCAGCAGCGCGATAAACGCATCGCGGCTCTGCGCGGTCAGCGCGGCTTTATCGGTCGAGGCCGCTTCCAGCACAACGGTGATGTTCTTCTCTTTAACGGAGAGCTCATTTTTCAGGATATCGAGATAGGTATTCGCCAGCGTTTTCAGCTCGCCTGCGTTAGCGGCAGGCACCGCGACGGTCGCGAACGCTTCGCGCGGGATGGCGTTACGCAGCGTACCGCCGTTGAAATCCACCAGGCGCAGATCCAGCGCCTGCGCGTGACCGCACAGGAAACGCGCCAGCAGTTTGTTGGCGTTGCCGAGGCCCAGATGAATATCGCCGCCGGAGTGACCGCCTTTCAGCCCTTTGAGCGTCAGTTTGAACGTCTCAAAACCGGCCGGGATAGCTTCGCGGGAGAGCGGCAGCGTGGAGATAAAATCGATGCCGCCGGCGCAACCCATATAGATTTCGCCTTCTTCTTCGGAATCGGTATTAATGAGGATATCGGCCTGCAGCCAGCCTGCCTGCAAACCAAACGCGCCGTCCATACCGGCTTCTTCGGTCATGGTCAGCAGCACTTCCAGCGGGCCGTGTACGACGCTGTCGTCCGCCAGTACCGCGAGCGCGGACGCCATACCGATGCCGTTATCCGCGCCAAGCGTGGTGCCGCGCGCTTTCACCCATTCGCCATCGATATACGGCTGGATGGGATCTTTTGTGAAATCATGAACGGTGTCGTTATTCTTCTGCGGCACCATATCGAGGTGCGCCTGCAGCACGACCGGTTTACGGTTTTCCATGCCGGCGGTCGCCGGTTTGCGAATTAAAATGTTGCCCACCTGGTCGCGCTCGGCGAACAGGCCTTTTTCCTTCGCCCAGCCCATGATGTGTTCGGCGAGTTGTTCTTCATGGTAGGACGGATGCGGAATGGAGCAGATTTTCGCGAAAATATCCCACAGCGGTTGAGGGGAGAGTTGAGACAGTTCAGACACGTTAAGTCTCCTTGACTGGGCCCGGTGCAGCGCGGCGTGCGGGCCTCTGGGTTATCGTTGTGATGTGCCGCAAGACGGGCCTGGGCAATAGCCCGAGAATACCACTTTCTTTTATGCTGTGCAGACCAAAGCGAGCAAAAACCACGGCCCATGCCGCGTGGCACTGGTTTTTAGCGGCTCAGATCTCTATAATCTCGCGCAACCTATTTTCCCCCTGAACACTTTTTAAGCCGTTTTTTAAACTGGCCGGGACACTTCACATGAGCGAAAAATACGTTGTCACCTGGGATATGTTACAGATCCACGCGCGCAAGCTGGCGAGCCGTCTGCTGCCTGCCGAGCAGTGGAAAGGCATTATCGCCGTCAGCCGCGGCGGTCTGGTGCCGGGCGCGCTGCTGGCGCGCGAACTGGGTATCCGTCACGTCGATACCGTCTGTATCTCCAGCTACGACCATGACAACCAGCGCGAACTGAAAGTTATCAAGCGCGCAGAAGGCGATGGTGAAGGCTTTATCGTGGTGGACGACCTGGTGGATACCGGTGGCACCGCAGTGGCTATCCGTGAGATGTACCCGAAAGCCCGCTTCGTGACGATTTTCGCTAAACCGGCAGGCCAGCCGCTGGTGGATGACTACGTGATCGACATCCCGCAGGACACCTGGATCGAGCAGCCGTGGGATATGGGCGTCGTTTTTGTGCCGCCGCTGTCCGGCCGTTAATTCCGTCCTTACGCATCTTTACGCCCGGCACTGCCGGGCGTTTTTGTTTTTATCCGCCGCCTGCGAGTACAATCATGTTTTGTGCTGTTTTTACGGAGGCAGAAAGCATGTCGCAGGCCAATCTGAGCGAAACCCTGTTTAAGCCGCGGTTTAAATACCCGGAAACCTCGACGCTGGTGCGTCGCATTCAGCACGCGCCGCCTCCGGTGATCCAGTCCACGCTGGACGGTAAAACGGTGCCGCAGTGGTATCGCATGATTAACCGGCTGATGTGGGTCTGGCGCGGTGTCGATCCGCGGGAAATCCTTGAAGTGCAGTCCCGCATCGTGCTGAGCAACGCCGAACGCACCGATCCCGCGCATTACGACACCGTCATCGGCTATCGCGGCGGCAACTGGATTTATGAGTGGTCGAAGCAGGCGATGGCGTGGCAGCAGCGCGCCGGGCAGGAGACCGACGAAGCGGCCATCGGCAAGGCCTGGCTGATGGCTTCCACGCTCTACAGTATTGCCGCCTATCCGCATCTTAAAGGCGATACGCTCGCCGAACAGGCGCAGGTGCTGGCGAACCGCGCATATGAAGAGGCTGCGACGCGGCTTTCCGGTGAACTGCGCGAACTCTCGTTCCCGATCCCCGGCGGCGCGACCATTACTGGCTTTCTGCATCTTCCCAAAGGCGGGCAGGGGCCGTTCCCGACCGTTCTGATTTGTGGCGGCCTGGACGCGCTGCAAAGCGACTACTTTACGCTTTTCGAGCGCTACTTCGCGCCGCTTGGCATCGCGATGCTCACCATTGATATGCCCTCGGTCGGCGCGTCGTCCAAATGGACGCTGACGCAGGATTCCAGCCTGCTGCATCAGCATGTGCTTCAGGCTCTGCCAAACCTGCCGTGGGTCGATCACACCCGCGTGGCGGCATTTGGGTTTCGCTTCGGGACGAACGTGGCGGTGCGCCTCGCGTATCTTGAAGCGCCGCGACTTAAAGCCGTGGCCTGTCTTGGCCCGATGGTGCATCAGCTTTTCAGCGATCCGGCGCGCCAGGATCAGGTGCCGGAGATGTATATGGATGTGCTGGCGAGCCGTCTTGGCATGTATGACGCCTCGGACAACGCGCTGCGTGTCGAGCTCAACCGCTATTCACTGAAAACCCAGGGGCTGCTCGGCCGCCGCTGCCCGACACCGATGCTCGCAGGCTACTGGAAAAACGACATTTTCAGCCCGGAGGAGGAGTCGCGTTTAATCGCCTCGTCATCTGTGGACGGTAAGCTGCTGGAGATCCCCACTTCGCCGGTGTACAGCAACTTTGATAAGGCGCTGCATCAGATTTCCGGGTGGGTAAACCATAAATTGCGTTAATCATTGGCTAATTTCCATTGGTTTGGTAAAACAATGGCTTCACAAAAGGAGATCGCAATGACGTTACCGAGTGGACACCCGAAAAGCAGGATGATTAAGAAATTCACTGCCCTTGGCCCGTATATTCGGGAAGAGCAGTGCGAAGGCAACCGCTTCTTCTTTGATTGCCTGGCTGTTTGCGTCAACGTCAAACCTGCGCCGGAGAAGCGTGAGTTCTGGGGCTGGTGGATGGAGCTGGAAGCGCACGAAGACCGCTTTACCTATACCTGGCAGTTCGGCCTGTTTGATAAAGAGGGCGACTGGACGGCGGTGCCTATCAAAGACGACGAGGTCAAAGAAAAGCTTTCGCAAACGCTGCGCGGTTTTCACGAAAGACTGCGCGCGCTGCTCGCCTCGATGGATTTAAAACTGGAGCCGGTAACAGAAGATCTTAAGCTTTCTGCCTGAGCCGCATTTCAGTTAATACTTAAATAACGCATAAAAAATAACCCCGCCGACGCGGGGTTATTATTTTATCGTAGCCACACGATGTGATAAACGCCCACGGCGTGGGCGTGGGGAATATTAATCAGAACTGGTAAACGAGGCCCAGCGCAACAACGTCATCGTTGTTGATCTTAAGCTTGTTGTCGTCGTCCAGCTGGTTAATTTTATAATCCACGAAAGCGGACATGTTTTTGTTGAAGTAATACGTGGCCGCCACGTCGTAATATTTCACCAGATCAACGTCGCCAATGCCGTTTTCAACATCTTTGGCTTTAGACTGCACGTAACCGATGGACGGACGCAGGCCGAAGTCGAACTGATACTGCGCAACCACTTCGAAGCCCTGGTTTTTATTGGCAAAACCGCCGGTGATCGGGGTCATGTTGCGGGTTTCCGCATAGGTCGCCGCCAGGTAGATATTGTTGGCGTCATACTTCAGGCCGGTCGCCCAGGCTTCCGCGTTATCGCCTTTACCGAGCGTGGAATTACGCTGCGCCAGTGTACGGTTGGATTTGGTGTAAGCGCCGCCGATGCTCACGCCGCTGTCGCCCAGCGCGTAGTTAACAGAGGCACCGTAGCCGTCGCCGTTGGCTTTGCTGGCGGCGCGGCTGTCGTTCTCGTTCTTGCCCTGGTATTGCAGACCGAATTTCAGACCATCCACCAGACCGAAGAAGTCGGTGTTGCGGTAGGTGGCCACGCCAGTGGTACGGCCGGTCATGAAGTTATCGGTTTTGGTGTAAGCGTCGTCACCGAATTCCGGGATCATATCGGTGTAAGAACCCACGTCATACAGGATGCCGTAGTTACGACCGTAATCGATGGAGCCCAGATCCGCGAATTTCAGGCCCGCAAAAGCCAGACGGGTTTTGGTGGCGCTGTTCGTGCTGTCGCCTTCCACACGGTTAGCGGCAACCTGATATTCCCACTGGCCGAAACCGGTCAGTTGATCGTTAATTTGGGTCGCGCCTTTGAAGCCCAGACGGATATAAGACTGATCCCCGTCTACAGCGTCATTATCGCTCATATAATGTTCGGCTTTAACACGGCCATAAAGATCCAGCTTGTTGCCGTTCTTGTTATAAATTTCTGCGGCCTGAGCAGCAGAAGACGCAACAATACCCATCACCACTAATGCCAGAGTGCTCTTTTTCATCATTAATCCCAATCATTATTTACGCGCTAAAATTCGCGGGTCAAAGACCTGTGAAAAAACAAGATGGGTTTTAACGGTCGGATATGAAAAAAATATGACAAAGTAAGATAAATTTTAAAAAGGTATATTTTTCGTAAACGGTAATAAAACTATCAAAATCCGCCGCTATGCTTGCCGGTTCGCCTGCGCGCCGTGCGGTTTTTATGGCCGGGAGTTGGCAAGGGCGCGCTCTCCTGTTACAACGTCATTTTGGGTTTAATTTTTCCAATTTCGTTGATACGGCAAAACATCATGAGTAACAGCCAGACCCTGGTGGTGAAACTGGGGACCAGCGTCCTGACCGGCGGCTCCCGCCGCCTGAATCGCGCCCATATTGTCGAACTGGTGCGCCAGTGCGCGCAGCAGCACGCCGCCGGGCATCGTATTGTCATCGTCACGTCCGGGGCGATTGCCGCCGGGCGCGAGCACCTGGGCTACCCGGAACTGCCGGCGACTATCGCCTCCAAGCAGTTGCTGGCGGCCGTCGGGCAGAGCCGCCTGATCCAGCTCTGGGAGCAGCTTTTTTCGATTTACGGCATCCATGTGGGGCAGATGCTGCTGACCCGCGCGGATATGGAAGATCGCGAGCGCTTCCTGAACGCGCGCGACACGCTCACCGCGCTGCTGGATAACCGCATCGTGCCGGTGATTAACGAAAACGACGCGGTCGCCACGGCGGAAATCAAAGTCGGCGATAACGATAATCTCTCGGCGCTGGCGGCGATTCTTGCCGGTGCCGATAAACTGCTGCTGCTGACCGACCAGCAGGGCCTCTTCACCGCCGACCCGCGCAACAACCCGCAGGCGGAGCTGATTCAGGATGTCTACGGCATCGACGATACGCTGCGCGCGATTGCGGGCGACAGCGTCTCCGGACTCGGCACCGGCGGTATGGGCACCAAGCTTCAGGCCGCGGACGTCGCGGGCCGCGCGGGCATTGAAACCGTGATCGCGGCGGGCAGCAAGCCGGGCGTGATTAACGATGTTATCGAAGGGCTGCCGGTCGGCACGCGCTTCCACCCGCAGCAGACGCCGCTGGAGAACCGCAAGCGCTGGATCTTCGGCGCGCCGCCCGCAGGCGAAATTACCGTCGACGAGGGCGCGCAGTCGGCCATTCTGGAGCGCGGCAGTTCGCTGCTGCCGAAAGGCATTAAAAGCGTGACCGGTAACTTTTCGCGCGGCGAAGTGATTCGCATCCGTAATCTGGAAGGGCGCGACATCGCCCACGGCGTCTCCCGCTATAACAGTGACGCGCTGCGCCGCATCGCCGGGCACCACTCGCAACAGATTGACGCCATTCTCGGCTATGAATATGGCCCGGTAGCGGTTCACCGCGACGACATGATCACCCAATAAGGAGCCTGCCATGCTGGAGCAGATGGGCCAGGCGGCCAAAGCCGCCTCATATCAGATGGCGCTGCTCTCCTCGCGCGAGAAAAACCGCGTGCTGGAGAAAATCGCCGACTATTTAGAAGCGAACGCCGAAGAGATTTTACTCGCCAACGAGCAGGATCTGCTGGAGGCGCGCCGCAGCGGGCTGAGCGAGGCGCTGTTAGACCGCCTGGCGCTCAACCCGCAACGTTTACACGCCATTGCGAACGACGTGCGCCAGGTGTGTCAGCTGGCCGATCCGGTAGGGCAGGTGATTGACGGCGGTCTGCTGGAGAGCGGCCTGCGCATCGAGCGTCGCCGCGTGCCGCTCGGCGTGGTCGGCGTGATTTATGAAGCGCGCCCGAACGTGACGGTGGATGTCGCCTCGCTGTGCCTGAAAACCGGCAACGCGGCGATTCTCAGAGGCGGCAAAGAGACCTGGCGCACCAATGCGGCGACCGTCAAAGTTATCCAGAAAGCGCTGGAAGAGTGCGGCCTGCCCGCCGCTGCCGTTCAGGCCATCGAAAGCCCGGACCGTGCGCTGGTCAGTGAAATGCTGCGCATGGACAAATACATCGACATGCTCATCCCGCGTGGCGGGGCAGGGCTGCACAAGCTCTGCCGCGAGCAGTCGACCATTCCGGTTATCACCGGCGGCATCGGCGTGTGCCATATTTTCGTTGATGAAACGGCGGAGTTCGCGCCTGCGCTCAACATCATCACCAATGCCAAAACTCAGCGCCCGAGCACCTGTAACACGGTGGAGACGCTGCTGGTGCATGAGGCTATTGCAGAACGTTTCCTGCCGGAACTGAGCCGCGCGATGCATGAACGCGGCGTGACGCTGCACGCCGATGCGCGCGCGCTGGCGCTGCTTTCCGGCGGCCCGGCGACCGCTGTGGCAGTGAAGCCGGAAGCATTCGACGACGAATGGCTGTCGCTCGATCTTAACGTGAAGCTGGTGGCGGGCATCGACGAGGCCATCGCGCATATTCGCGAGCACGGCACCCAGCATTCGGACGCCATTCTCACCCGCACGCTGCGCCACGCCGACCGTTTCGTGAATGAAGTGGATTCGTCCGCGGTGTACGTGAACGCCTCGACGCGCTTTACCGACGGCGGGCAGTTTGGCCTGGGTGCCGAAGTGGCTGTCAGCACGCAGAAACTTCACGCCCGCGGCCCGATGGGCCTCGAAGCGCTGACCACCTACAAGTGGATCGGCTACGGCGACGATACGATTCGTGCTTAACGGAGGGCCGGGTGATGCAAAAATCGCCGCTTGAATCGCAAGGGCATTGACGCATCACCCACTTTTTCATAACCTCTTACCCCGTGCTCACGCACACCCTTCCTCAGGGCCGATATAGCTCAGTTGGTAGAGCAGCGCATTCGTAATGCGAAGGTCGTAGGTTCGACTCCTATTATCGGCACCATCAATAAGTAATCTCAAGTCAATACAAGTCAATAAAATCCTTACTTATCAATTATAAAACCTCATTCATAGTCATTTGACGTCAACCCATGTCGCTTGATATCAACTAGCTGTTGGGGGCACAATCAGGGGCATGTTCTGTTCGGTCTAGGAAATGTGCCCCCATGATGCTTAACGCCAAAAAGGTTGATAATGCCAAAGGAAAGGAAAAAACCTATAAGCTCTCAGATGGCGGCGGCTTGTACCTTCAGGTTGAACCAAATGGTTCACGCTACTGGCGTTTGAAATACCGCTTCGGTGGTAAAGAAAAACGTTTGTCCTTTGGGGTTTACCCTACTGTTACGCTTGCTGAAGCAAGGCAAAAGCGCGATGACGCTAAAAAAATTCTTGCTGCTGGCGACGATCCGGGTGAGGTAAAAAAAGCCCAAAAACGGGCCTCTAAGTCCGCTGGTATGGTGCTTAATCCATTCAAAGAAGTAGCATTGGAATGGCATCGTCTTAAGTCGCCTAAATGGTCTGCGGGGTATGCCTCAGACATCATGGAAGCTTTTGAAAAAGATATCTTCCCTCACATTGGTTTGCGTCCTATTGCCGATATAAAGCCATTAGAACTACTGGAGGTTTTGCGGCTGATAGAAGCCAGAGGTGCAATGGAAAAGGCGAAGAAAGTTCGCCAGCGGTGCGGAGAAGTTTTCCGGTATGCGATAGTGACTGGCCGGGCTATCTACAACCCTGCACCTGATCTTGCCAGCGCGATGCAAGGTTACGAGAGCGTACATTACCCCTTTCTTAGAGCGAATGAGCTACCTGAATTCTTTTCTGCGCTTAAATCTTATACAGGAAGCCCGATTGTTTTAACAGGAGCGTATTTGCTTATTCTTACCGGATTAAGGACAGGAGAGTTACGCGCAGCAGAATGGCGCGAGATCGATTTCGACAATTCTTTGTGGGAAATACCGAAAGAACGTATGAAAATGCGTCGCGCTCACCTCGTACCGTTGTCGGAACAAGCCTTAGAACACCTTAAAAAGCTGAAAGCGTTAACTGGTGCTTTTCCATTAATGTTTCCCGGGCGTAATGATCATAATAAGTGCATGAGCGAAGCCAGCATTAACCAAATTTTTAAGCGGATTGGTTATGGTGGTCGTGTTACTGGCCATGGCTTCAGGCATACGATGAGTACAATTCTCCATGAACAAGGCTTTGAAAGCGCTTGGATTGAAACTCAACTAGCCCATATTGATAAAAACTCTATTAGAGGAGTTTATAACCATGCTCAATATCTGAATGGCCGTAAAGCAATGATGCAATGGTACGCTGACTTTTTAAGTGGATGTGAAAAATAAATGAATAAAATGCCTGAGTTGGATTACTGCCGTATCGACCGTGCATCAAAAACCCTCAAATGTGACGTTGAAGACATAATTCATTGGGCAGCCAATGGAAAAATACAAATTTCTTTAATGTTAAATGAATCGATTGGTAGTTTTTACTCAATGCATGATTTGAATGAGGCTAATAAATTATTCATTTCGCTTAATGCCAAATCGGACGGTTCTAAATATGCCTCGAAATATTCTTTTATTGAAAATGAATTTAATGCTGATGAGGATGACCTTCAGGGGTTCTTTTTTTATCGGGAAAAGGATGAGAAAGATAATTTCCTCGCGTCTGTTGGTATAGGGACTGCCTCTGGATTGTGGAAGTTACTTGATGAAGTACCACGACAATTAGAAATGTATGGCTTCTACTATGGCCCTTTAATGCTTTTGCCTTGTGAAAGCGAGGAAGGCTCAGCTATTGGGGCTTTTATAGTTGATAATGGCAAGAGTTTTCGGATAACAAAAAATGATTTGTGGCTAACCAAAAGCCAAATTAAAAAAATCGAACTAAATGATCTTGAGATGGTACGTAATAGCCATGAATTCAAAGCTAAAACTTTAGATTTAAATAAAATATCGCATGCCGTAGGTGAAAGGCATGCGAAAAGGAGAGAGGTTATTTTAATTGCAGCTATTTACTGTAAGGAAAAATACCCTAATGAGTGTTCAACTTCAATAAGAGCATGGGCCAAATGTATAGAGCAAAGAGCCATGCATATATTAAATAGGCTTGATAAAGACCCGCTCTCTCTGGATCGAATAGAACGTATTCTTGGTAAAGCTATCGGGGGAAAAATGATCGGCGAGTAACTTTTACTCAACGTGGAGTAAAATTATAGAATTCTACTCCACGTAACCTGCCCCCTTCCATATGGTTTAATGCCCTCCATTGAGTAATGTTGATGAACTAAAGAGGTCATATGTCACAGCTTGAGGGAAGGCGTCCTGCTGATTCGCTTGTTGATATGAAGTTTATAACTGCTGATTGCCTATTAACAGATAAGTGGATATATAAATTAATATCATTAGGCAAATTCCCAAGACCCCTTAAGTTAGGTCGTATGTCTCGCTGGCGTGCTGCGGATTATTACGCTTGGCGAGATAGCCATTCAATTTCCGCGGAATAAATCTGGCATTTTAATAATTATATGTTCTGGTCTTACACAATTGAGGATTACCATATGAATAATTCCATTATCCAGGGAGGGCATCCTTTCGCCATTCCGTCACTTAAAAACAATAATGTCGCAACGCTTCAGGCATATAAAGTTATTCCTTTTGCAGAAAATGGCAGTGATGCAGCATGCGTGGCACGTATTATTGAAATCCATACTCTCAATAAACTGCGGGAAGAAGGAGAGACGCTTTTTTCCCTTACCGGGCTGACGGTTCCTGATACTGAAGCGGTAGCCGAAGAAATAAATGCGCTTGTTGCCCGCTGCGTGAAGATTTGCCGCCGGGAAGAAGACGAATTTTCTTTCCGCCAGCGCGAAGCCGCAGAGGCGCTGGCAGTCATGAATCAGGCAAGCGGAAAAAGTAACACGGTGTCTGAAGCGCGAACCCGCCGGGGGTGCAGCATGGCGCGGGAGGATGCCGAACGCCGTTATCAGGCGGCCCTGACATATCAGACCCGGCAACAGTCACGCCTTGAGCTGGCAAGGGCATTACCCGGTCTGCTGTCAGCTGAGGCGCAGTACATCGGTAAAGGTATTGATACCCGCCTGCTGAATACCTTCCCGCGCACACTGCGTATTCCATCCGGGGTGGCTGAGCTCTTTACTGATACCGTTATGCAAAGTGCCGTTACCGGGTTTAAAGACGGCCTGAATGCCCTGACTGCTGCAATGCGAGCAATTATCCGGCTTTGCTCTTACCCCACTGACAGGTATTTGCTGAATAACGGCGGGAAAAGTCGTACTGAGGCTTACCGTAAATATTACCGGGCGGAGAACACACTTTTACGCGCGATTATCAGTGACCAGGATTATGCAGATTATATGGTGGTTTACAGCAAAACTGACGAACTCAAAAATAAACTCTTCTCCCGTTAATTAATCAGGTTAATAACTATGTTTGCTTTTAAATTCCAGAAGCCGGATGCGGCTGCCCGCTATCATAAAAAACTGACTAAAGACACCGCTTACATGGAGGGTGAAAACCGTCGCTTTGCTTTAGCGCCACCTGCTGAAAATATGCTGCGTGCTGCCATTCTCGAATCAGGCTGGATGATGAATAACATCACGCTGCGGGATGTAAATGCGCAGTCAGGTAATGCCATTAATATCGGAGCCAGTGAGCTTCATACCGGCAGAACGGCGGGTGGACGTTTTCGCAAAAAAGTTACCATTAATGGCACTGAATTCTGGCTGTCGGAAACGGATACGTGCGCCAGTATCAGCTATGGCGAAATGGCTGATATTTATAACCTTGGTGCGGCGGGCGATTTTGATAAAGCAATGGATGCTTTTTTTGCTGAGGCGCTTGCGCTGGATATGCTGCGTACGGGTTTCAACGGAACGGCAATAGCTGACACCACCGATCCCGAAACCTGTAAAAAAGGTGAGGACGTCAATATCGGCTGGCATGCGCTGGCGAAGGAATATGAGAACGGTAAGCAGATTATGGCTGAGCCTCTTACGCTGGGTGAGACGGGTGAATGGAAAAATATCGACCTGCTCGCCAACCATCTTATTACCAATATCATTGCTGAGCCATTCCGGGAAGACCCGCGTCTGGTTGTCCTGGTGGGCGCGGAGCTTGCCGCACAGCAGCGCCTGAAACTGTTTAACGCCGCAGACCGTCCGGCAGATATCAGCGCAGCCCAACTGGCGGGCAGTTCAGTGGCCGGGCGCTTTGCGTTTATCCCGCCCTTTATGCCCGGCAGGCGTCTGGCCGTCACCACCCTGAGTAACCTGCATATCTACACGCAGGCAAACACCCGCTATTTCCGGGTTGAGTTTGATGAGGAAAACGCTGAATACGTGCGTTCATGCCTGCGTAATGAAGGCTACGCGCTGGGTAATCCTGAGCTTTATGCCGCTGTCGATGAAAGCGCCGTTACTCTGGTTTAACAGGCATAAAAAAGCCCGCTGAGATTCAGCGGGCCGGATGGAAACTTACTCAGGAAATCCCCGTAACGTCTGGCGGTACGCCGGAGGAATGACAGAATGGCAGGACGTAACTGCATAATCAATCAACAAAATTCGGTTATAAAACCCTTGCGCCTGAACGAATGCGCGGGCTATAGTTTTCCCGCTGCCGCAAAATCGGCAGCCGGGCGTAGGAACCCGAGCTTAATCTTGGCGACACAACACGCGCCACGCGTGTTTTTTTGTGTCTTCGCCTTTGTGCACCCATTTTACGGGCAATGGTTCTCTGGTCATTGTACCGTCTGCGTAATGGTGGTCCGGGCGGGGCAGCCTTCGGGCTGGCCGGTTTCCAAGGTTGCCGGTATTCCTACCCCCGTCCGGGCTACCACCCCTGAGCGTAGGAACTCCGGTGGTAGCTTCATAAAGCTAACCTTGGAGAATGCCTTTATGGCTACGGTCGTTAATTCCGCTCATCCTGAATTTACCTTTCTCTTTCTTGCCGTTCGCCGTGCTGACTGCGGTGCGCAGCCTTTAGCTGTTCGTGTTAATGCCGGTACTGAACGTGCTGCACGTGCGCAACTCATTTCGGATTATGTGTTGTATTTTGCCGGACGGCTTCCTGTCTGCCAGCGCCGGGAGGTTCGGGCATGAAAACGTATCAGCAACCCGTCTGTACTCTCAGTGAACAGGGCGAAAACCGGCTGTTGCGTGCGGCCATGGCCAGCGAGTTTCTTGCCAATGTTCTGTCCTGTTCAGGACCAGCAGGCAGCAGGGAGGTTTCTGCGGAAGGGGCGGCGGCCCTGTTCGCCTGCATCGCCGAACAGCTTGATGGTGTGATCCGGGAAAGCAGTCTGATGAAGGGAGAACGCCATGATAAATGACAGCACCCTCCTTAGCCCGGCATTCCGTACGGCGCTACTGCGCCGCTACATTGCAGATGCTTTCATTGCCCTGATGACCCGTGTTAACGGCGAGGCTGTCTATGCCGAAGAGGGTGAGCGCATCCCGCTTACCCCCGAAAAGGTGGCGCTGAACATTCTGTTCCATATCGAAACGCCCTGGCGGGAAGAGTTTGGCGCGGAAGAAGGCAGCCGGCTGGCTGCCGAAGCGCTTGAGCAGATGCTGGCACCGGGTTTTGCAGGCGAAAGCCTGCACCTTTCCCTTACCGGCGTGACGGAGCTGCGGGAAGTGTACCGGGATATTATTTTCGGCGCGCCGGATGGCGAGCTGCCGCCGGGATATGCCTGTGTGTCAGCGGAAGACGGGGAGGCATATCTGTGAAAGCACAATCAGTCAGTGCTGTGGCAACAGCCGCGCGTGGCCGCTGGCCACATATTCTTTCCGCGCTGGGTATCCGCGTTCCTGCGGCAAAACGGCACGGAGCCTGCCCCGTCTGTGGCGGAAAGGATCGCTTTCGTCTGGACGACAGAGAGGGACGCGGTACGTGGTTCTGTAATCAGTGCGGGAACGGTGACGGACTGGATCTGGTTCGTCTTGCCACCGGGCAGGACGTGAAAGCCGTTTCTGCCATGGTGGCCGGAGCGCTGTCATTACCCGACGTAAGCAACCAGCCCGTATTGCCTGCCAGAAATAAGGCCACGGACGGGAATGCGGGGCGGGTGCGTTTTGCACAGCTTCAGCAGCAGACCCGACAGGGTGAAAGTGCCTATCTGACGGCGCGGGGGCTGCACGGGCATACGCTTTCCCTGCTGGAGCAGCCTGTCAGCGTGGCCGGGTTGACGTTTGCGCCGGGTTCTTTACTGCTTCCCCTCACGGATATGGCCGGGAATATCACCGGCGGTCAGCTTATCAGTCCTGACGGTGAAAAATGTCTGCTGCCGGGCAGCCAGCTGTCCGGGGCATTTATTCCTGTGTCCGGCGCATCAGCAGAGCCGCCCGCGCAGGTAATCATCACCGAAGGTTATGCCACCGGTCTGACCGTCAGCGGGCTGGCTGACGGGCTGATACTGGCAGCGGTGGCTGCCGGTAATCTGCCGAAGGTGGCGCAGCAGGTGCGCCAGCGCTGGCCGGACGTGCGCATCGTTCTGGCCGGGGATAACGAC
>NZ_JAANQO010000003.1:0-29729 GCF_011605905.1 Cronobacter sp. HA18003
TGGAGATGGTAATGCCGGGTGACAACATCAAAATGGTTGTTACCCTGATCCACCCGATCGCGATGGACGACGGTCTGCGTTTCGCAATCCGCGAAGGCGGCCGTACCGTTGGCGCGGGCGTGGTTGCTAAAGTTCTCGGCTAATCGCTGATAACATTTGACGCAATGCGCAATAAAAGGGCATCATTTGATGCCCTTTTTGCACGCTCTCGGCCCAGAACCTGGCTCATCAGTGATTTATTCCACATAATCATTGCTGAGACAGGCTCTGCAGATAGCGTAACTCCGAAGCGCAATGTAAAAAGAGCAATTCGGTCTGGCTTGCCTCGCACGTGCGGGGCAAAAATGTTTGTCTGATTTACTATGACAGGTTGGTTTATGAGTGCGAATACCGAAGCTCAGGGAAGCGGGCGCGGCCTGGAAGTGATGAAGTGGTTGGTTGTCGCTGCGCTGCTGATCGTAGCTATCGTAGGCAACTTTCTTTACCGTGAGGTGACTCTGCCGCTGCGTGCTCTTGCGGTAGTTATTCTTATTGCTGCAGCGGGTGGTGTCGCGCTGTTGACGACAAAAGGTAAAGCTACTGTCGCCTTTGCCCGTGAAGCGAGAACCGAAGTCCGTAAGGTTATTTGGCCGACTCGCCAGGAAACGTTGCACACCACATTAATCGTGGCTGCAGTGACCGCAGTTATGTCACTGATCCTGTGGGGGCTGGATGGTATTCTGGTCCGCCTGGTATCCTTTATCACTGGCCTGAGGTTCTGAGATGTCTGAAGCACCTAAAAAGCGCTGGTACGTCGTTCAGGCGTTTTCCGGTTTTGAAGGCCGCGTAGCAACGTCGCTGCGCGAGCATATCAAATTACACAACATGGAAGAGTTGTTTGGCGAAGTCATGGTTCCTACCGAAGAGGTAGTGGAAATCCGTGGCGGCCAGCGTCGCAAAAGCGAGCGCAAATTCTTTCCCGGTTATGTGTTAGTTCAGATGGTCATGAACGACGCAAGCTGGCACCTGGTGCGTAGCGTACCTCGCGTGATGGGTTTCATCGGCGGTACGTCTGATCGTCCTGCGCCAATCAGCGACAAAGAAGTTGACGCTATCATGAACCGCCTGCAGCAGGTTGGCGACAAACCGCGTCCGAAAACGCTGTTTGAGCCAGGTGAGATGGTTCGTGTTAACGACGGTCCGTTTGCTGATTTCAACGGCGTGGTGGAAGAAGTCGATTACGAGAAGAGCCGCCTGAAAGTGTCGGTTTCTATCTTCGGTCGTGCTACGCCGGTTGAGCTTGATTTCAGCCAGGTAGAAAAAGCGTAAGCTGAGTTCGAAAAAGCAGCGGTTAACCGTTGCACAGGGCGCGAGATTGGAATACAATTTCGCGCCTTTTGTTTTTATGGGGCCAACCCATAAAACATTTTAATCACGGGGAGCCTCGCCGAGGCGCTAGACCCAACTGAGGAAATTTTCATGGCCAAGAAAGTACAAGCCTACGTTAAGCTGCAGGTTGCAGCTGGTATGGCTAACCCGAGCCCGCCGGTCGGTCCGGCTCTGGGTCAGCAGGGTGTTAACATCATGGAATTCTGTAAAGCGTTCAACGCGAAGACGGATTCCATGGAAAAAGGTCTGCCGATTCCGGTTGTTATTACCGTTTACGCTGACCGTTCTTTCACCTTCGTTACCAAAACCCCGCCGGCAGCAGTACTGCTGAAAAAAGCGGCTGGTATCAAGTCTGGTTCCGGTAAGCCGAACAAAGACAAAGTGGGTACCATTACCCGCGCTCAGCTGCAGGAAATCGCACAGACCAAAGCTGCTGACATGACTGGCGCCGACATTGAAGCGATGACTCGCTCCATCGAAGGTACTGCACGTTCCATGGGCCTGGTAGTGGAGGACTAAGAAATGGCTAAACTGACCAAGCGCATGCGTGTGATCCGTGACAAAGTTGATGCGACCAAACAGTACGACATCAACGAAGCCATCACTCTGCTGAAAGAACTGGCTACCGCTAAGTTCGTAGAAAGCGTTGACGTTGCTGTAAACCTCGGCATCGACGCTCGTAAATCTGACCAGAACGTACGTGGTGCGACTGTACTGCCGCACGGTACTGGCCGTTCTGTTCGCGTTGCCGTATTTACCCAGGGCCCGAACGCTGAAGCTGCTAAAGCGGCTGGCGCTGAGCTGGTAGGTATGGAAGATCTGGCTGAGCAGATCAAGAAAGGCGAAATGAACTTTGACGTTGTTATTGCTTCCCCGGATGCAATGCGCGTTGTTGGCCAGCTGGGCCAGGTTCTGGGTCCGCGTGGCCTGATGCCGAACCCGAAAGTTGGTACTGTAACGCCGAACGTTGCTGAAGCGGTTAAAAACGCTAAAGCGGGTCAGGTTCGTTACCGTAACGACAAAAACGGCATCATTCACACCACCATCGGTAAAGTGGATTTCGACGCTGACAAACTGAAAGAAAACCTGGAAGCGCTGCTGGTTGCTCTGAAAAAAGCAAAACCGTCTTCTGCTAAAGGCGTGTACATCAAGAAAGTTAGCCTGTCCACCACCATGGGCGCAGGTGTTGCGGTAGACCAGTCTGGTCTGAGCGCAGCGGCGAACTAATTCGCCTCTTTACGTGGGCGTCGGATTTGTCTACAATCTTACGCCCATTGTTCTGCTAAGCAGAGCACAAAAGATTTTCGGTTGGAGCCTGGCCTTATCCAGGCCTCCGTCCAAGACCGCAGGTGTTTCGTAAGAAGCTTAATTCCCTGCGTAGACGGTGACAGAACCTGAAGAATATTTTTTAAGTAGTCTTTGGCTTGTTTCTGCTCACCGTATTTCGACGCTCTTTCGTATGATTGAGTGAAGTGAGTTCCGGGACGTGTCCCGGCTAAAATCCAGGAGCAAAAGCTAATGGCTTTAAATCTTCAAGACAAACAAGCGATTGTTGCTGAAGTCAGCGAAGTAGCCAAAGGCGCGCTGTCTGCGGTTGTTGCGGATTCCCGTGGCGTAACCGTAGATAAAATGACCGAACTGCGTAAAGCAGGTCGCGAAGCTGGCGTATACATGCGTGTTGTTCGTAACACCCTGCTGCGCCGTGCTGTTGAAGGTACTGCTTTTGAGTGCCTGAAAGACGCGTTCGTTGGTCCGACCCTGATTGCATACTCTATGGAACACCCGGGCGCTGCTGCTCGTCTGTTCAAAGAGTTCGCGAAAGCGAATGCAAAATTTGAGGTTAAAGCCGCTGCCTTTGAAGGTGAGCTGATCCCGGCGTCCCAGATCGATCGCCTGGCAACTCTGCCGACTTACGAAGAAGCAATTGCACGTCTGATGTCGACCATGAAAGAAGCCGCTGCCGGCAAACTGGTTCGTACTCTGGCTGCTGTACGCGACGCAAAAGAAGCTGCTTAATAGCGCTTACTCTCGCAACGCATTTGCTTACGTATAAAACTTATTCTGATATTCAGGAACAATTAAATGTCTATCACTAAAGATCAAATCATTGAAGCAGTATCCGCTATGTCCGTAATGGACGTTGTAGAACTGATCTCTGCAATGGAAGAAAAATTCGGTGTTTCCGCTGCTGCTGCTGTAGCTGTTGCTGCTGCTGGCCCGGCTGAAGCTGCTGAAGAGAAAACTGAATTCGACGTTATTCTGAAAGCCGCTGGCGCTAACAAAGTTGCTGTTATCAAAGCAGTACGTGGCGCGACTGGCCTGGGTCTGAAAGAAGCTAAAGACCTGGTAGAATCTGCTCCGGCCGCTCTGAAAGAAGGCGTGAGCAAAGATGACGCTGAAGCTCTGAAAAAATCTCTGGAAGAAGCTGGCGCTGAAGTTGAAGTTAAATAAGCCAACCCTTCTGGTGGCAGCCTGAGAAATCAGGCTGATGGCTGGTGACTTTTTGGTCACCAGCCTTTTTGCGCTAGGGGACCAGTAGCGTTTCACACTGTTTTACTGCTGGTTACCCGCCAATGCTTGTTTCTATCGACGACTTAATATACTGCGACAGGGTTTCGGCACTGTGTAAATCGCAATGAAATGGTTTAAGCGTGATAGCAACAGGTATTGCGAAAAGTGTTCCACTTTTCGGTCAACAAAATGGTGTTGCATAAACTGTCCCTTCGATGGACAGAGTGGGTCGACTTGTCAGCGAGCTGAGGAACCCTATGGTTTACTCCTATACCGAGAAAAAACGTATTCGTAAGGATTTTGGTAAACGTCCACAAGTTCTGGATGTTCCCTATCTCCTTTCTATCCAGCTTGACTCGTTCCAGAAATTTATCGAGCAAGATCCTGAGGGTCAGTACGGCCTGGAAGCAGCTTTCCGCTCCGTATTCCCGATCCAGAGCTACAGCGGCAATTCGGAACTGCAATACGTCAGCTACCGTCTTGGCGAACCGGTTTTTGATGTTAAAGAATGCCAAATCCGTGGCGTGACCTATTCGGCACCGCTGCGCGTTAAGCTGCGTCTGGTGATCTACGAGCGCGAAGCGCCGGAAGGCACCGTTAAAGACATCAAAGAGCAAGAAGTTTACATGGGCGAAATCCCGCTCATGACCGATAACGGTACCTTTGTCATTAACGGTACTGAGCGTGTTATCGTTTCTCAGCTGCACCGTAGCCCGGGCGTGTTCTTTGACAGCGACAAGGGCAAAACCCACTCCTCTGGTAAGGTGCTGTATAACGCACGCATCATTCCTTACCGTGGCTCCTGGCTGGACTTCGAATTCGATCCGAAAGACAACCTGTTTGTCCGTATCGACCGTCGTCGTAAGCTGCCGGCAACTATCATCCTGCGCGCGCTGGATTACACCACTGAGCAGATCCTTGACCTGTTCTTCGAGAAAGTGGTTTTCGAAATCCGCGACAACAAGCTGCAGATGGAGCTGATTCCGGAGCGTCTGCGTGGTGAAACCGCGTCCTTTGATATCGAAGCAAACGGCAAAATCTACGTAGAAAAAGGCCGTCGTATCACTGCGCGTCATATCCGCCAGCTTGAAAAAGACGAAATCAAACACATCGAAGTTCCGGTTGAATACATCGCCGGTAAAGTCGCTGCGAAAGATTATGTGGATGCTTCCACTGGCGAGCTGATTTGCCCGGCCAACATGGAACTGTCCCTGGATCTGCTGGCGAAACTGAGCCAGTCTGGTCACAAACGTATCGAGACGCTGTTCACCAACGACCTCGACCACGGCCCGTATATTTCTGAGACTGTCCGCGTCGACCCGACCACCGATCGCCTGAGCGCGCTGGTTGAGATCTACCGCATGATGCGTCCTGGCGAGCCGCCGACGCGTGAAGCGGCAGAAAGCCTGTTTGAGAACCTGTTCTTCTCTGAAGACCGTTACGATCTGTCTGCGGTTGGCCGCATGAAGTTCAACCGTTCTCTGCTGCGCGACGAGATCGAAGGTTCCGGTATCCTGAGCAAAGCTGACATCATAGACGTGATGAAGAAGCTCATCGATATCCGTAACGGTAAAGGCGAAGTGGACGATATCGACCACCTCGGCAACCGTCGTATCCGTTCCGTTGGCGAAATGGCGGAAAACCAGTTCCGCGTTGGCCTGGTGCGTGTAGAGCGTGCGGTGAAAGAGCGTCTGTCTCTGGGCGATCTGGATACCCTGATGCCGCAGGATATGATCAACGCCAAGCCTATCTCCGCGGCGGTGAAAGAGTTCTTCGGTTCAAGCCAGCTTTCTCAGTTTATGGACCAGAACAACCCGCTGTCTGAGATCACGCACAAGCGTCGTATCTCTGCACTCGGCCCGGGTGGTCTGACGCGTGAGCGCGCAGGCTTCGAAGTTCGAGACGTACACCCGACCCACTACGGTCGCGTATGTCCTATCGAAACGCCGGAAGGTCCGAACATTGGTCTTATCAACTCCCTGTCCGTGTACGCGCAGACTAACGAGTATGGCTTCCTTGAGACGCCGTACCGTAAAGTGACCGACGGTGTGGTGACTGATGAAATTCATTACCTCTCCGCTATCGAAGAAGGTAACTACGTTATCGCGCAGGCGAACACCAACCTGACCGAAGAAGGCCGCTTCGCCGATGATTTGGTCACTTGCCGCAGCAAAGGCGAATCCAGCCTCTTCAGCGCAGACCAGGTTGACTATATGGACGTTTCCACCCAGCAGGTGGTTTCTGTCGGTGCGTCCCTGATCCCGTTCCTTGAGCACGATGACGCCAACCGTGCATTGATGGGTGCGAACATGCAACGTCAGGCGGTTCCGACCCTGCGCGCTGATAAGCCGCTGGTAGGTACCGGTATGGAACGTGCTGTTGCCGTTGACTCCGGCGTAACCGCCGTGGCCAAACGTGGCGGTATCGTTCAGTACGTGGATGCGTCCCGTATCGTTATCAAAGTTAACGAAGACGAGATGTACCCGGGCGAAGCAGGTATCGACATCTATAACCTGACCAAATACACCCGTTCTAACCAGAACACCTGCATCAACCAGATGCCGTGCGTGTCTCTGAATGAACCGGTTGAGCGCGGCGACGTGCTGGCAGACGGTCCGTCCACCGACCTCGGTGAACTGGCGCTCGGTCAGAACATGCGCGTAGCGTTCATGCCGTGGAACGGCTACAACTTCGAAGACTCCATCCTCGTTTCCGAGCGTGTTGTCCAGGAAGACCGTTTCACCACGATTCACATCCAGGAACTGGCGTGCGTATCTCGTGATACTAAGCTGGGGCCGGAAGAGATCACTGCTGACATCCCGAACGTGGGTGAAGCTGCGCTCTCCAAACTGGATGAATCCGGTATCGTCTACATCGGCGCGGAAGTGACCGGCGGCGACATTCTGGTGGGCAAGGTAACGCCGAAAGGTGAAACCCAGCTGACGCCGGAAGAGAAACTGCTGCGTGCTATCTTCGGTGAGAAAGCGTCTGACGTTAAAGACTCTTCTCTGCGTGTGCCGAACGGCGTTTCCGGTACGGTTATCGACGTTCAGGTCTTTACCCGCGATGGCGTGGAAAAAGACAAACGTGCGCTGGAAATCGAAGAAATGCAGCTCAAGCAGGCCAAAAAAGACCTGTCTGAAGAACTGCAGATCCTCGAAGCCGGTCTGTTCAGCCGTATTCGCGCTGTACTGATCGCAGGCGGCGTTGAAGCTGAGAAGCTCGACAAACTTCCGCGCGACCGCTGGCTGGAACTCGGCCTGACCGACGAAGAGAAACAGAATCAGCTGGAACAGCTGGCTGAGCAGTACGACGAACTGAAGCACGAGTTTGAGAAGAAACTCGAAGCGAAACGCCGCAAAATCACCCAGGGTGACGATCTGGCGCCGGGCGTGCTGAAGATCGTTAAGGTGTATCTGGCCGTTAAACGTCAGATCCAGCCGGGCGATAAGATGGCAGGCCGCCACGGTAACAAAGGTGTTATCTCCAAGATCAACCCGATCGAAGATATGCCTTACGATGAAAACGGCACGCCGGTAGACATCGTACTGAACCCGCTGGGCGTACCGTCTCGTATGAACATCGGTCAGATCCTGGAAACTCACCTGGGTATGGCGGCGAAAGGTATCGGCGATAAGATCAACGCCATGCTGAAGCGTCAGGAAGAAGTCGCGAAACTGCGTGAATTCATCCAGAAAGCTTACGACCTCGGCCAGGATGTTCGTCAGAAAGTTGATCTGAACACCTTCAGCGATGACGAAGTACTGCGTCTGGCTGAAAACCTGCGTAAAGGTATGCCGCTTGCCACGCCGGTATTCGACGGCGCGAAAGAAGCTGAAATTAAAGAGCTGCTGCAGCTGGGCGACCTGCCGACTTCCGGTCAGATCACCCTGTTCGATGGCCGTACTGGTGAACAGTTCGAGCGTCCGGTAACCGTAGGTTACATGTACATGCTGAAACTGAACCACCTGGTTGACGACAAGATGCACGCTCGTTCCACCGGTTCTTACAGCCTGGTTACTCAGCAGCCGCTGGGTGGTAAGGCGCAGTTCGGTGGCCAGCGCTTCGGTGAGATGGAAGTGTGGGCGCTGGAAGCTTACGGCGCCGCCTACACCCTGCAGGAAATGCTTACCGTTAAGTCTGATGACGTGAACGGCCGTACCAAGATGTATAAGAACATCGTGGATGGCAACCATCAGATGGAACCGGGCATGCCGGAATCGTTCAACGTACTGTTGAAAGAGATTCGCTCGCTGGGCATCAACATCGAACTGGAAGACGAGTAATTCTCGCTCAAACAGGTCACTGGCGTCGGGGTAACACCCGACGCCGGAATGTGCTAACTCCGACGGGAGCCAATCCGTGAAAGACTTATTAAAGTTTCTGAAAGCGCAAACTAAAACCGAAGAGTTTGATGCGATCAAAATTGCTCTGGCGTCGCCAGACATGATCCGTTCCTGGTCTTTCGGTGAAGTTAAAAAGCCGGAAACCATTAACTACCGTACCTTCAAACCGGAGCGCGATGGTCTGTTCTGCGCCCGTATCTTTGGGCCGGTAAAAGACTATGAGTGCCTGTGCGGTAAGTACAAGCGCCTGAAACACCGCGGTGTGATTTGTGAGAAGTGCGGCGTTGAAGTGACCCAGACTAAAGTGCGTCGTGAGCGCATGGGCCACATCGAACTGGCTTCCCCGACTGCGCACATCTGGTTCCTGAAATCACTGCCGTCCCGTATCGGCCTGCTGCTGGATATGCCGCTGCGCGATATCGAACGTGTACTGTATTTTGAATCTTACGTAGTTATCGAGGGTGGCATGACCAACCTCGAGCGCAGCCAGATCCTGACTGAAGAGCAGTACCTGGACGCGCTGGAAGAGTTCGGTGACGAGTTCGACGCGAAAATGGGTGCCGAAGCTATTCAGGCTCTGCTGAAAAGCATGGATCTGGAAGCCGAGTGCGAGCAGCTGCGTGAAGAGCTGAACGAAACCAACTCTGAAACCAAGCGTAAAAAGCTGACCAAGCGCATCAAGCTGCTGGAAGCGTTCGTTCAGTCTGGCAACAAGCCGGAGTGGATGATCCTGACCGTGCTGCCGGTACTGCCGCCGGATCTGCGTCCGCTGGTTCCGCTGGATGGTGGTCGTTTCGCAACGTCGGATCTGAACGATCTGTATCGTCGCGTGATCAACCGTAACAACCGTCTGAAACGTCTGCTGGATCTCGCTGCGCCGGACATCATCGTACGCAACGAAAAACGTATGCTGCAGGAAGCGGTAGATGCCCTGCTGGATAACGGTCGTCGCGGTCGTGCGATCACCGGCTCCAACAAGCGTCCGCTGAAATCACTGGCAGACATGATCAAAGGTAAGCAGGGTCGTTTCCGTCAGAACCTGCTCGGTAAGCGCGTGGACTACTCTGGTCGTTCCGTAATTACCGTAGGTCCGTACCTGCGTCTGCACCAGTGCGGCCTGCCGAAGAAAATGGCGCTGGAACTGTTCAAACCGTTCATCTACGGCAAGCTGGAACTGCGTGGCCTCGCGACCACCATCAAAGCCGCCAAGAAAATGGTTGAGCGTGAAGAAGCGGTCGTTTGGGATATCCTGGACGAAGTTATCCGTGAGCACCCGGTACTGCTGAACCGTGCGCCGACCCTGCACCGTCTGGGTATTCAGGCGTTCGAACCGGTACTGATCGAAGGTAAAGCTATCCAGCTGCACCCGCTGGTTTGTGCGGCTTATAACGCCGACTTCGATGGTGACCAGATGGCTGTTCACGTACCGCTGACGCTGGAAGCCCAGCTCGAAGCGCGTGCGCTGATGATGTCTACCAACAACATCCTGTCTCCGGCGAACGGCGAACCAATCATCGTTCCGTCTCAGGACGTTGTACTGGGTCTGTACTACATGACCCGCGACAAGATTAACGCCAAAGGCGAAGGCATGGTGCTGACTGGCCCGAAAGAAGCGGAACGTCTGTACCGCTCAGGCCAGGCTGAACTGCACGCTCGCGTAAAAGTTCGTATCACTGAATACGAAAAAGACGCGAACGGCGAGTTCGTTGCGAAAACCAGCCTGATCGACACCACGGTTGGCCGTGCCATCCTGTGGATGATCGTACCAAAAGGTCTGCCGTTCTCTATCGTGAACCAGCCGCTCGGTAAAAAAGCGATCTCCAAAATGCTGAACACCTGTTACCGCATTCTGGGCCTGAAGCCGACCGTTATTTTTGCTGACCAGACCATGTATACCGGTTTTGCGTATGCAGCACGTTCTGGTGCGTCCGTTGGTATCGACGATATGGTTATCCCGGCGAAAAAAGCCGAGATCATCGCCGAAGCCGAAGCAGAAGTGGCCGAGATCCAGGAGCAGTTCCAGTCTGGTCTGGTTACCGCGGGCGAACGCTATAACAAAGTCATCGATATCTGGGCCGCGGCGAACGATCGCGTATCCAAGGCGATGATGGACAACCTGCAGACCGAAACCGTTATCAACCGTAACGGCGAAGAAGAGCAGCAGGTTTCTTTTAACAGCATCTACATGATGGCCGACTCCGGTGCGCGTGGTTCTGCGGCACAGATTCGTCAGCTGGCGGGTATGCGTGGTCTGATGGCGAAGCCGGATGGCTCCATCATCGAAACGCCGATCACCGCGAACTTCCGTGAAGGTCTGAACGTACTCCAGTACTTCATCTCGACCCACGGTGCTCGTAAAGGTCTGGCGGATACCGCACTGAAAACCGCGAACTCCGGTTACCTGACTCGTCGTCTGGTTGACGTCGCGCAGGATCTGGTTGTGACCGAAGACGATTGCGGCACGCTGGAAGGCATCACCATGACCCCGGTTATCGAGGGTGGCGATGTTAAAGAGCCGCTGCGCGATCGCGTTCTGGGCCGTGTAACGGCAGAAGACGTGCTGAAGCCTGGCACTGCGGACATTCTGGTTGCGCGCAACACGCTCCTCAACGAGCAGTGGTGTGACATCCTGGAAGCTAACTCCGTAGACAGCGTTAAAGTTCGCTCCGTAGTAACCTGTGACACCGATTTCGGCGTCTGTGCGCACTGCTATGGTCGTGACCTCGCGCGTGGCCACATCATCAACAAAGGTGAGGCCATCGGCGTTATCGCAGCACAGTCCATCGGTGAGCCGGGTACTCAGCTGACGATGCGTACGTTCCACATCGGTGGTGCGGCATCTCGTGCGGCTGCTGAATCCAGCATCCAGGTGAAAAACAAAGGTAGCATCCGTCTGAGCAACGCGAAGTCGGTTGTTAACTCCAGCGGTAAGCTGGTTGTTACTTCCCGTAACACCGAGCTGAAACTGATCGACGAATTCGGCCGTACCAAAGAAAGCTATAAAGTGCCTTACGGTGCTGTTATGGCGAAAGGTGACGGCGAGCAGGTCGCAGGCGGCGAAACCGTCGCGAACTGGGATCCGCATACCATGCCGGTTATCACCGAAGTGGCGGGTTACATTCGTTTCACCGACATGATCGACGGCCAGACCATTACTCGTCAGACTGACGAGCTGACCGGTCTGTCTTCGCTGGTGGTTCTGGATTCTGCAGAACGTACTGCGGGCGGTAAAGATCTGCGTCCGGCGCTGAAAATTGTCGACGCTAACGGTAACGACGTTCTGATCCCGGGCACCGACATGCCGGCTCAGTACTTCCTGCCAGGTAAAGCGATTGTTCAGCTGGAAGATGGCGTTCAGATCAGTTCCGGTGACACCCTGGCGCGTATTCCGCAGGAATCCGGCGGTACCAAGGACATCACCGGTGGTCTGCCGCGCGTTGCGGATCTGTTCGAAGCGCGTCGTCCGAAAGAGCCAGCAATCCTTGCTGAAGTGGCGGGTATCGTCTCCTTCGGTAAAGAAACCAAAGGCAAACGTCGTCTGGTTATCACCCCGGTTGACGGCGGTGACGCATACGAAGAGATGATCCCGAAATGGCGTCAGCTCAACGTGTTCGAAGGCGAACGTGTGGAACGTGGTGACGTGATCTCCGATGGTCCGGAAGCGCCGCATGACATTCTGCGTCTGCGTGGCGTTCAGGCGGTGACCCGTTACATCGTTAACGAAGTGCAGGACGTTTACCGTCTGCAGGGCGTTAAGATTAACGATAAGCACATCGAAGTTATCGTTCGTCAGATGCTGCGTAAAGCCACCATCATGGACGCGGGCAGCTCCGAGTTCCTGGAAGGTGAGCAGGTTGAATACTCTCGCGTCAAGATCGCTAACCGCGAACTGGAAGCGAACGGCAAAGTCAGCGCGACTTACATGCGCGACCTGCTGGGTATCACCAAAGCGTCTCTGGCCACCGAGTCCTTCATCTCCGCGGCATCGTTCCAGGAGACCACTCGCGTGCTCACCGAAGCAGCCGTTGCGGGCAAACGCGACGAACTGCGCGGCCTGAAAGAGAACGTTATCGTGGGTCGTCTGATCCCGGCTGGTACCGGTTACGCGTACCACCAGGATCGTATGCGCCGTCGCGCTGCGGGTGAGCTCCCGGCAGCACCGCAGGTGACTGCGGAAGACGCGTCTGCAAGCCTGGCAGAACTGCTGAATGCAGGTCTGGGCGGCAACGACAACGAGTAATCGTTCTTAGCCTGATTAAAAACCCGCTTCGGCGGGTTTTTTTATGTCTGAAATCCACTAAAAAGACCTCGATCGCGTTTCAGGACGCCCGCACACCGCTCCGATGCTACAACTCCGTCACCTGTAAACGGAGAGCATTGCTATGTATCGACGCATTAACTTTATAACCCTGCTGTTGTTAAGCGCCGCCGCGTCAGCGGGCGTCGGCTTTCATCAGTCCACCATCGACTTGCCTGCCACGCGTCCACTGGATGTCGCTGTCTGGTACCCCACTCCTGATAACCGCCCGTCGGAGACAGTGGGCGATAACATCGTTTTTTCGGGCGTTAACGTGCAGCGTGACGCCACCCCTGCACCCGGCGTGCACCCGGTGCTGTTACTCTCACATGGCTTTGGCGGCAACTGGCGCAACCTGAACTGGCTGGCGTATGCGATGGCAGAGCAGGGGTATATCGTTGCTGCGGTGGATCATCCGGGTACCACGACACGTAACAAATCGCCCTCCCAGGCGCAGGCGCTCTGGCAACGCCCGAAAGACGTCACTCGGGTGCTGGATACGCTTATCGCCAGCCCGGAAAAAACCGGGAACCCCGATGAACAGCGAATCGCTGCCGCCGGGCATTCACTGGGCGGATGGACGGTGATGGAACTGGCAGGCGCGCGATTCTCTGCGCCGCGTTTTCTGGCCGATTGTAAAAGTCATCCTGAACTGGGCGGCTGCAAAGTAGCCCATACGCTTGGCATCGATTTACCGGGCGCGCAGAACCGGCTGGCGGAAAGCCAGCGCGACGTGCGAATCAAGGCCGTGGTGTCGTTAGATCTGGGGCTCGCGCGTGGCTTTACGCCACAAAGCCTGGCGCACATAGCGGTGCCGGTACTGGTGATGAGCGCAGGAAGTGACGGTGATGATGTGCCTGCCGCGCTGGAGTCGGGCTATCTGACTCACGGTCTGCCCGGCCAGCTCGCCCGCGCCATTAGCGTGCCTGGTGCGACACACTTTAGCTTCATGCAGCTTTGTAAACCAGGCGCGCAAGCGGTGATAGAAGCGCAGGAGCCGGGAGAAGGGATTGTGTGCAGTGATGGTGCTGGCTTCAGCCGTGAGAAAATCCACCAGCAGCTCACGGGGCAGATAAGCGAGTTTCTGAATCAGGCGCTGCGTTATCAGCCGCCGCGCGGCGATATTCCACCGGGCTCATCCCCACAATCCTCGAAAACTCGCGATTGAAATTGGATTTGGTATTGAAGCCTGACGCGAGCATCACCTCCGTAACGGGTGAAGCGGTCTGGCGCAACAGCTGCTGCGCGTGCGCGATGCGAAAGCTATTAATCCACTGCGAGACGTTACAACCCCGCGTGGCATTCACCGCCCGCGAGATATGACGGGCAGGGGTGCCGGTTTTTCGCGCCAGCAGATCCAGCGTGAGATCAGGGCTCAGATAAAGCGACCGCGCGCGCAGCGTCTCTTCAAGCTGCGCGCAGCGCTGTGCATCCTGAAAGGCATCGCTGGTTTTCTCGCTCGTGTCCGGAACGGTGACGTATGCGGGCGCAGGCTGCTCACGTTTTCTGACGGGTAACACGATGGCGAGGCAGATAAACGGCAGCAATATTATCTGCAACGTGGCTACCAGTACAGGTGCCTGCTCTCCATGAAAAAAGCTGAAGTCTGCCGCGATGGCGATATCGGTCAGTCCGCTAAAGCAGAGAAACGCACCCGCGCCAAAAGCAAGCCTCGCCGCCATCGGCGCATCGCTCAGGCGGCTTTGCGGGAAGGCATCCGATCCTTTGCGAGCAATGCGCAGCAGGGCGATACCATAACCGAGATAAAGTGCGGCGAGCGCAACATCTGTTGCTGCAGGAAACATCAGGTTAACGATAAGCGCCACCACGGCGGGCGCAGATATTATGATCTTTCGCCGTAACGACTGAGGTGAGAGGCGTTCACTACAACAGCGCCAGGCGAGCGGCGGCAGGGCGATGGCAGCCAGCGATTGCAGCTGGCGTAAGGCCTGGAAATCGAACGACCAGCGCAGCGCGGAGATAATCACCAGCAGCGCGCATCCGGCGAGAAACATCGTTGCCCGACGATAATGACCGCTACCAGATAACGAGACTTTCGCCAGCAGCATTAAAAGAATGGCAAGGGTAAAAACCGGAACGGGAACCGAGGGCATGGCAAAAACCTGTCTTATCATTAACGGGCCTGACGGCACATAAGAACATCGTTGTGCCATAAAGCGTGTATAAAAGACACCGCCCGGTTTAGCGGCTTGCAAACAGACTTGCGTCATGGATATAAAAATGCCCGGCAGCACCGGGCATGATTGCGATATGAGGCGCGTCGCAAAGCGTTATTTTACCAGCGGCAGGCGGCGGTAAAGCTCTATCAGATCGCCCGCCAGATCCTGAATGACCATCGCGTTCATCAGATGGTCCTGGGAGTGAACGGTAATGAGATTGACCGGCAGTTTACCGCTGCCTTCGTCGAGCCCGATAAGCTGCGTCTGGATTTTATGCGCATGCTTCACGAATTCGTGCGACTCTTCCATCGCTTTTTCGGCCCCTTCGAAATCGCCTTTACGGGCCAGTTGCAGCGCCGTCAGCGCCTGGCTGCGCGCGCTACCGGCGTTAACCAGCAGCTCCATGATAATCGACTCTAAATCTTCCATGTCCTTATTGCTCCAGCATCTTGAGGGCTTTATCCAGCACCACGTCGCCTTTCATCATGCCGTAATCCATCATGTCGATAACGGCGACTTTTTTACCCAGCGGATCGGCAATTTCCTGAAACTTGGGCTGTTCATATTTGACCTGCGGGCCAAGCAGTACGATGTCGGCGGTGCCGATAATATCTTTAAACTCCGCGACCGGAACGGCCTTAATATCCACCTCGACGCCTTTTTTCTGGGCAGCGTCTTTCATCCGTTGAACCAGCATGCTGGTGGACATACCTGCGGCACAGCATAAAACGATATTTTTCATAATCCGCTCTCTGTGACTGTTGTTTCCTTGATATTTATCCCCCACCTCCTGTCCCAACAACCGCTTTGATGTGATTGTGTGTTACCCATCACAAAGAAAGACTCAAAAACGGAAACCGGTTACCAAAGCCCGTTTCTTTTGCAGTCAGGCAAAAGTCAGGAGGCGGGGCGGCAGAGAGAGAGCATCAGGAACCGCCCCGGCCAGCCATCCCGGGCTGGCAGGCGCAGAGTAAAACCGCAGGCGTTTTCCCTCAACGCGCAACTCTCCGTTTTGCGTAATATGCCGAAAGATATCGCCTGGTTTGCGTTTGGTTTCAGGCGTTTTGCGCGCCTCTTCCCAGATATCCGTCCCAGTCTTTCCACACCGGTTGCAGTCCGCGCTGTATCAGACTGGCCGCAACCGCTTCCGGGCGACGTCCGTCATGTGGCGCAAACTGCTCCAGTTCGGTATGTCCGTCGGCATAGCCACCCGGTTGGGTGCGCGAAAAGGCGCTGACGGCGTTGATCGCAATCGGCACCACGTTATCGCGAAAATGCGGCGATTCGCGGGTAGAAAGCGACAGCTCGGCTTCGGGCGCAAACAGGCGAAAGGCGCAGATGAGCTGTACCAGCTGGCGTTCATCCATCACGGAAGCTGGCTGAATTCCGCCTGCACAGGGCCGCAGGCGCGGGAACGCCACAGAGTAGCGGCTCTGCCAGTAACGCTGTTGCAGCCAGAGCAAGTGCTCCGCCACCATATAGTTATCGGTGCGCCAGCAGTCAGACAGGCCGGTGAGCGCGCCAAGCCCGATACGGTCAATGCCCGCGCGCCCGAGCCGGTCCGGCGTCTCCAGCCGCCAGAAGAAATCCTGCTTGTTGCCGCGCAGGTGGTGGCGGGCGTAGACCGCTTCATGATACGTCTCCTGATAGACCAGTACGCCGTCAAGCCCGAGCGCTTTCAGTTCGGCATATTCCGCCTGCGCGAGCGGCTGCACTTCCATTTGCAGCGACGCAAACTGGCGGCGAATCGCCGGAAGGTGACGGCGGAAATAGTCCATGCCCACTTTATTCTGGTGCTCACCTGTCACCAGCAGCAGGTGCTCAAACCCGAGCGCTTTAATGGCGGCGCATTCGCGTGCAATTTCCTCTTCATCCAGCGTTTTACGCTTGAGCCGGTTGCTCATTGAGAAACCGCAGTAGGTGCATTCGTTGGCACAAAGATTGGAAAGATAGAGCGGCACATAAAAGCTGACGGTGTTGCCAAAGCGCTGGCGGGTGAACTGCTGCGCCCGCTGCGCCAGCGGTTCGAGATAATCCAGCGCGGCCGGGGAGAGCAGCGCCATCATATCTTCCCGGTCAGGATGCGCAGCGGCGAGCGCCCGCTCGACATCGCGTGCGGTTTTGCTGTGAATGCGCAGCCGGATGTCGTCCCAGTTCAGCGTATGCCAGCGGTCGGTAAAGGTGTTCATGCCTGCGCCTCCAGAAAACCGGTGAGCGGGCTGGTGGCCTGCGCCTGAAACACGCGCGCGCCGAGCCCGGCTTCAAACCCGGTACGTCCCGCCTCAACGGCCTGGCGGAACGCGCGCGCCATCGCGACCGGGTCGCGCGCCACGGCAATCGCCGTGTTTACCAGCACCGCATCGGCCCCCATCTCCAGCGCCTCGGCGGCATGGCTTGGCGCGCCGATGCCCGCATCCACCACCACCGGCACGCTCGCCTGGGCGATGATGATTTCCAGCAGCGCCCGCGTCTGTAGCCCCTGATTGGAGCCAATCGGCGCGCCAAGCGGCATAACTGCCGCGCAGCCCGCTTCTTCAAGGCGCTTGCAGAGCACCGGATCCGCGCCGCAATAGGGCAGCACCACAAACCCCTGCGCGACCAGTTTTTCCGCCGCCCGCAGCGTTTCTATCGGGTCCGGCAGCAGCCAGCGGGCGTCCGGGTGGATCTCCAGTTTGATCCAGTGCGTACCCAGCGCCTCGCGGGCGAGCTGCGCGGCGAAGACGGCCTCTTCGGCGGTTTTCGCGCCGGACGTGTTTGGCAACAACGCCACGCCGGATGCCTGCAACGGCGCCAGCAGCGCATCATCACGACGCAGCAGATCCACACGCTTCATGGCGAGTGTCGCCATCTCGCTGCCGCTCTCGCGTATCGCCTCGAGCATCAGCGATGATGACGCGAATTTACCGGTGCCGGTAAACAGGCGTGATTGAAAAGTTTTATCCGCGATTCGTAACATCTCAGCCTCCTGCGATAACCTGAAACAGCAGCAGGCTGTCGCCTTCCTGCAGGGTGTAGTCGGGCCACTGACTGCGCGGGAGAATAGTCTGATTGACCGCGAGCGCCGTACCGGGCCTGTCGAGTTTTAACTGCGCCAGCAGTTGCGCCGCGCTTACTCCCTCGACGCACTGCATGGCTTCATCGTTGAGTTCAATGCGCATGTTTGCCTCCGCAAACCGGGCAGTCTGCCGCACGCTGGAGCGTCAGGGTGCGCCACTGGCTGGCGCGGGCGTCGAAGAGGCACAGCTCGTCGTGCTCTTGCGTGATGCCGCACAATAGCTTGATAGCCTCCAGCGCCTGTAGCGTGCCCATCATCCCTACCACCGGGCCGAGCACGCCGGCGGTGCGGCAGTTGCGCTCAGGCTCGCTGTCGTCCGGCCACAGGCAGCGGTAGCAGCCATAATCAAAAGGTGGCGTAAAGGTGGCGATTTGCCCGCCCATGCCGACCGCGCTGGCGGTGATAAGCGGTGTGCCAAGCGCCACGCAGGCGGCGTTGATGGCCTGGCGTGTAGTCATGTTATCGCTGCAATCCAGCACCAGATCGACGCTTGCCACCGCTTCGCGCAGCGTGTCGCCTTCCAGCCGTTTATTCAGCGCCACGCTGTTGATGGCCGGGTTGAGCGCCTGTAAACGACGCGCCGCCACGCGCGATTTCGGCTGTTCGATATCACTGACGTTAAACAGGATTTGCCGCTGCAGATTGCTGAGGTGCACCGCGTCGTCATCGGCAAGCCACAGCGTGCCCACGCCTGCGCCTGCCAGATAGAGCGCGGCGGGCGAGCCGAGACCGCCGAGGCCGACAAGCAACACGCGGCTTGCCAGCAGTTTTTGCTGGCCGTCGATGGCGATATCCTCCAGCAGCAACTGGCGGCTGTAGCGCATAAAATCGGCGTCATTCATCGCCCACCCCCGCCAGTTCAAGTAACCGTTGCGTGGCACCGCGCCAGTCGGGTGCCTGGGTGATAGCGCTCACCACCGCGATACTGCCGACGCCGGTTTCCAGCACCGCAGGCGCGCGCTCAAGGCTGATGCCGCCGATGGCGACCGTCGGATAGTCGCCGAGCCTTTTTACATGCGCGGCCAGTTGTGCAAGCCCTTGTGGCGCGGAGGGCATCTGTTTAGTCTGCGTGGGAAAAACATGGCCGAGCGCGATATAAGAAGGGCGCACCGCCAATGCCACGTCGATTTCCATATCATCATGCGTGGAGACGCCAAGCCGCAGGCCAGCGCGGCGGATGGCGTCGGGGTCGGCCGTTTCCAGATCTTCCTGCCCAAGATGAACGCCATAGGCCTGATGTTTTATCGCGAGACGCCAGTAGTCGTTGATAAACAGCCGGGCGTGGTAGCGCTGACCGAGCGCAATGGCGGCGGCGATATCGGTTTCCACCTCGGCATCGGTTTTATCTTTAATGCGCAGCTGCAGCGTGCGCACGCCAGCGTCAAGTAAACGTGTGACCCACTCAACGCTATCCACAACCGGATAGAGCCCGAGACGGTGCGGGACGGGCGCGAACAAAGGCGTCATCACTCCACCTCCTCCTGGCGCAGATAAATATCGCCGCCGCGCGCCTGAAAGCGGTGGGACATCTCCGTCATACCCGCGTCGATGGCCTGCTTCGCGGCGTAGTCGCGCACCTCCTGGGTGATTTTCATCGAACAGAATTTCGGGCCGCACATGGAGCAGAAATGTGCGACTTTGCCGGATTCCTGGGGCAGCGTTTCGTCGTGGTACGCGCGGGCGGTGAACGGGTCGAGCGCCAGATTGAACTGATCTTCCCAGCGGAATTCAAAGCGCGCTTTGGACATGGCGTTGTCGCGGATCTGCGCGCCCGGATGCCCTTTAGCGAGATCGGCGGCGTGGGCGGCAATTTTGTAGGTGATGAGCCCCTGCTTCACATCTTCTTTATTCGGCAGGCCGAGGTGTTCTTTTGGCGTCACGTAGCAGAGCATCGCGCAGCCGAACCAGCCAATCATCGCCGCGCCGATCCCGGAGGTGAAGTGATCGTAGCCGGGCGCGATATCAGTCGTGAGAGGCCCGAGCGTGTAGAAGGGCGCTTCGTGGCAGTGCTCCAGCTCTTCGGTCATATTGCGGCGGATCATCTGCATCGGCACGTGGCCGGGGCCTTCGATCATGACCTGGACGTCATATTCCCACGCGATTTTCGTCAGTTCGCCGAGCGTGTGGAGTTCGGCGAATTGCGCCTCGTCGTTGGCGTCCTGAATGGAGCCGGGGCGCAGACCGTCGCCGAGCGACAGCGAGACGTCATAGGCGGCGCAGATTTCGCAGATCTCGCGGAAATGTTCGTAGAGGAAGTTTTCACGATGATGCGACAGGCACCATTTCGCCATGATCGAACCGCCACGCGAGACGATGCCCGTCAGACGGCCTGCGGTCATCGGCACATAGCGCAGCAGCACGCCCGCGTGAATGGTGAAGTAATCGACGCCCTGTTCGGCCTGCTCAAGCAGCGTGTCGCGGAACATCTCCCAGCTCAGATCTTCGGCGATCCCGTTGGCCTTCTCCAGCGCCTGGTAGATCGGTACCGTACCGATCGGCACCGGGCTGTTGCGCAGGATCCATTCGCGGGTTTCGTGGATATAGCGCCCGGTGGAGAGATCCATCACCGTGTCCGCGCCCCAGCGGGTTGCCCAGACCAGTTTTTCGACTTCCTCTTCGATAGACGACGTCACCGCCGAGTTGCCGATATTGGCGTTGACCTTTACCAGGAAGTTACGGCCGATAATCATCGGCTCCGATTCCGGGTGATTGATGTTGGCAGGAATGATGGCGCGCCCGGCGGCCACTTCGTCACGCACGAACTCCGGCGTGATGTTCTCCGGCAGGCGCGCGCCAAAGCCGTGGCCCGGATGCTGCTGGCGCAGTACCGCCGTGCGAATGCGCTCGCGGCCCATGTTTTCACGGATGGCGATAAATTCCATCTCCGGCGTCACGATACCCTGGCGCGCGTAGTGCAACTGGGTGACGCGCTTGCCCGCCTTTGCGCGCTTTGGCGTCAGCAGCCCGCGAAAGCGCAACTCATCCAGACCGTCGTCGGCGAGCCGCTCGCGGGTATACGCGGAGCTGAGGGAATTGAGGGTTTCGGTATCGTTACGCGCGTCTATCCAGGCGCTGCGCAGTTTAGCCAGCCCTACGCGAACGTCGATGCGCACCGCCGGATCGCCGTAAGGGCCGGAGGTGTCATACACCGGCACCGGCTCGTTAGGCTCATAGCGCGGGTTCTCTTTGCTGCCGCCTGCAAGCGTCGGGCTCAGGCGGATTTCGCGCATCGGCACGCGGATATCTTCACGCGAACCGGTGAGATAGATGCGGTGAGAGTTGGGAAAAGCGGTGCCTTCCAGCGTGTCGATAAAGTGTTGGGCGGCGGCGCGCTGTTCGCGGCGGCCTGGTTTTTTTGATACAGACATAGCGCATTCCAGTTAACGGTCAGGAAGTGGCTTGTCAGAACAACGGAGGAGTAATGGCGTGCGCCCGGGCACCCTTAACAGGGCATCAGGGCGAAACGACACCCTGAGCGGGGCAAAATGGAATTACTCTTGTTCCCTTCGCAGGTATTAACCTGATCAGGTTCCGCGGATCCCGAATTAACGGTCTCAGCCCGTGCTGTCGCACTGGGCACTCCGACAAGATAAACCCCGCTAAAATCGCGGGGACATATTTAAACTACTCGTTAATACAGCCGAACTCAAGCCGGTTTGGCGAGGCCGGTTTCGTCATTGGCGCTTTCGCCGAGGTTGTTGTCAAAAGCCAGCATAATGAGCTTATCTTCCAGCGCGAAGCGGGCGGCGAGCGCCTCGCCAATGCCGGAAAGCGCTTCCTGAAACTCCAGGCAGTTATCGTGGTCGATAGCGCTTTCCAGATGTGTGTCGTAGAAATCCATGATTTGCTGGGTGTTGGATTCCAGCTGAGGATAGATTTGCGTGGCGGCGACCAGCGGGCTGGTGCCTTCCATTTCGCTGATGACGCGCTCATAAATATTGAAATGTCCGGCGGAGAGGTAATCCACCAGGCAGTGACAGAAATCGTCCAGCGCCTGTTCATCAAGCGCAGTCATCGGCTCCTTGCCGGGTTTGATGCCGACCATCTTGTAATAGGTGACTAACAGATGGTTGCGGGCAGCAAGCCAACGATCAACTAACTCATTACTCCCACCAACGCGTTCCGTCAGACTTTTTAGCTGGTTTAGCATGATCGACTCCATGAGATATAAGATGTAAAAACGCAAATGACCCAAAATATGTAAGAACAATGTTAATAACGTGCCAGTGAAGCAGAGGTAGTGCAATCAATTATGGAACGTACACTAGAAAATTTAGACCATGGCTGGTGGATAGTCAGCCATGAACAGAAATTATGGCTGCCAAAAGCAGAATTACCTTACGGCCGGGCCGCGGATTTTGGTCTGACGGGCGAAAAGGCGCTGCAAATTGGTCTCTGGGAGGACGCGCCGGTCTGGCTGGTTCTGCAAAAGCGCGAAAAAGACATGGCCTCGGTGCGACAGCTTATCGACCAGGACGCCGGGCTGTTTCAACTGGCGGGGCGGGGCGTACAGCTTGCCGAGTTTTACCGCTCGCACAAATATTGTGGCTACTGCGGCCATGAGATGCACCCGAGCAAAACCGAGTGGGCGATGCTCTGCGGCCACTGCCGCGAGCGCTACTACCCGCAGATAGCGCCGTGCATCATCGTGGCTATCCGGCGTGACGATAAAATCCTGCTGGCGCAGCATACGCGACACCGCAACGGCGTTTATACCGTGCTGGCCGGGTTTGTTGAAGTGGGCGAAACGCTGGAGCAGGCGGTAGCGCGTGAGGTTATGGAAGAGAGCAATATCCGCATCAAAAACCTGCGCTATGTAACTTCGCAGCCCTGGCCGTTCCCGCAATCGCTGATGACCGCGTTTACGGCGGATTATGACAGCGGTGAAATCCAGATAGACACCAAAGAACTCATCGACGCGGGCTGGTATCGCTACGACCAGTTGCCGCTGCTGCCAGCGCCAGGCACCGTGGCTCGCCGCCTGATAGAAGATACGGTGGCGCGCTGCCGGGCAGACGATGAATGACGTGATACAATAGCGGCCTGTCGCTTGAGGAATAAGAAAAAATGACCGAACTGAAAAACGATCGTTACCTGCGCGCCCTGCAACGCCAGCCTGTGGATGTCACGCCAGTGTGGATGATGAGACAGGCTGGGCGTTATCTGCCGGAATATAAGGCCACCCGCGCGCAGGCGGGCGATTTTATGTCGCTTTGTAAAAACGCCGAGCTGGCGTGCGAAGTGACGCTACAGCCGCTGCGTCGCTATCCGCTTGATGCGGCGATCCTCTTTTCGGACATTCTGACGATTCCGGATGCGATGGGTCTGGGACTCTATTTTGAAGCGGGCGAAGGCCCACGCTTCACATCGCCCATTACCGGCAAAGCGGACGTAGAAAAACTGCCGGTGCCGGACCCGGAACAGGAACTGGGCTATGTGATGAACGCGGTGCGCACAATCCGCCGCGAGCTGAAAGGCGAAGTGCCGCTGATTGGTTTCTCCGGCAGCCCGTGGACGCTCGCCACTTATATGGTGGAAGGCGGCAGCAGCAAGGCGTTTACCGTCATTAAAAAAATGATGTATGCCGAGTCGCAGACGCTGCATTTACTGCTCGATAAGCTCGCGAAAAGCGTCACGCTCTATCTGAACGCGCAGATCCGCGCGGGCGCCCAGTCGGTGATGATTTTCGATACCTGGGGCGGCGTGCTGACCGGGCGCGACTACCAGCAGTTCTCACTGTATTACATGCATAAAATCGTCGACGGGCTGCTGCGCGAAAACGAAGGCCGCCGTGTGCCGGTAACGCTGTTCACCAAAGGCGGCGGCCAGTGGCTGGAAGCGATAGCGGAAACCGGCTGTGACGCGCTCGGACTCGACTGGACGACCGATATCGCCGACGCGCGCCGTCGCGTAGGCCACAAGGTCGCGCTGCAGGGCAACATGGATCCGTCCATGCTTTATGCGTCGCCTGCCCGTATCGAAGAAGAAGTGGCGTCTATACTTGCTGGTTTCGGCAATGGTGAAGGCCATGTGTTCAACCTGGGGCATGGTATTCATCAGGATGTGCCTCCTGAACATGCGGGGGCCTTCGTCGAGGCGGTTCACCGCTTATCGGCGCCTTATCACCTGTAAGGAGAAACTATGGATCTCGCGACGCTTCGCGCACAACAAATCGAACTGGCATCTAATGTGGTCCGCGAGGACCGGTTGAACGTCGATCCGCCGACGATAATCGGTGGGGCGGATGTCGGATTCGAGCAGGGCGGCGAAGTGACGCGAGCGGCGATGGTGCTGCTGAAGTATCCGTCTCTGGAGCTGCTGGAGTACCAGGTGGCGCGCATTCCCACCACCATGCCGTATATCCCCGGCTTTCTGTCGTTTCGTGAATACCCGGCGCTGCTGACGGCCTGGGAGATGCTCTCCAGAAAGCCGGATTTGCTGTTTGTCGACGGGCACGGTATTTCGCACCCGCGACGTCTCGGCGTGGCGAGCCACTTCGGGATGCTGGTGGATGTACCGACGATAGGCGTCGCTAAAAAGCGGCTGTGCGGTAAGTTTGAGCCGCTCAGCGACGAGCCCGGCGCGGTTTCGCCGCTGATGGACAAAGGCGAGCAGCTGGCATGGGTGTGGCGCAGCAAAGCGCGCTGCAATCCGCTGTTTGTCTCGACGGGGCATCGCGTCAGCATCGATACGGCGCTCGGCTGGGTGCAGCGTTGCACGAAAGGCTACCGGCTGCCGGAGCCGACGCGCTGGGCGGATGCCGTGGCGTCCGGTCGTCCCGCCTTTCTACGATGGCAGGAAATTCAGGGGTGATTCAGGTACACTGCCGCTAATTTTCGGTTTGTGAGACACCACTATGTTACAAAACCCTATTCACCTGCGGCTGGAAAAACTCGAAGCCTGGCAGCATGTGACGTTCATGGCCTCGCTCTGCGAGCGCATGTACCCGAACTACGCCATGTTCTGCCAGCAGACCGGTTTCGGCGATGCGCAGCTCTATCGTCGTATTCTCGATCTCATCTGGGAGACGCTGACGGTCAAAGACGCCAAAGTGAATTTCGACAGCCAGCTCGAAAAGCTCGAAGAAGCGATTCCGGCGGCGGAAGATTATGACCTCTATGGCGTTTACCCGGCTATCGACGCTTGCGTCGCGTTGAGTGAGCTGGTGCATTCGCGCCTGAGCGGCGAGACGCTGGAGCACGCGATTGAAGTCAGCGAGACGTCTATCACCACCGTAGCGATGCTGGAGATGACTCAGGCGGGCCGTGAAATGACCGACGATGAGCTGAAAGCAAACCCGGCTGTGGAGCAGGAATGGGATATTCAGTGGGAAATTTTCCGATTGCTTGCTGCCTGTGAAGAACGCGATATTGAGCTGATAAAAGGTCTGCGCGCAGACCTGCGTGAGGATGGAACCAGTAATATCGGTATAAATTTGCAGCAATGAGACAACAAAACGTGATTTACAGCCTGTTTTGTCTCACCTGAAGGCTTCCAATTAGCCCCCCGTCTGGTCTACATTTGGGAGGCGAAAAAAAGTGGCTATCGGTGCGTGTATGCAGGAGAGTGCTTTCAAGGCATTTCCGTCGCACTCGATGCTTAGCAAGCGATAAACACATTGTAAGGATAACTTATGAACAAGACTCAACTGATTGATGTAATTGCAGACAAGGCTGACCTGTCTAAAGCGCAAGCGAAAGCTGCTCTGGAATCCACTCTGGCTGCGATTACTGAGTCTCTGAAAGAAGGCGATGCTGTACAGCTGGTTGGTTTCGGTACCTTCAAAGTGAACCACCGCGCTGAGCGTACTGGCCGCAACCCGCAGACCGGTAAAGAAATCAAAATCGCTGCAGCTAACGTGCCGGCATTCGTTTCTGGCAAAGCACTGAAAGACGCTGTTAAGTAAACCGCGTGGCAGTGAAAGGTTTTAACGAAGGGGCGAGATCGCCCCTTTTGTTTGGCTGGCGTATGCTGGCGCTGGCGGGCGTGCTGTTCCTCTCCGCCTGTCGTTCCACCCCGGAAATTCCCCCTTTTACCGCCAGCGGCTATCTGGCCGATGACGGTGTCGTGCGCCTGTGGCGTAAAGACAATAACGATGGCTCTGTTCACCTGCTGGCGGCGTTCAGCCCCTGGTCTGGCGATAAGACATCGACGAGCGATTATCGTTGGCAGAACGATGCGCTGACCTCCGTGGACTACCAGCTTCAGGGTAAACAGCCTGAGCAGGTCAAAGTGCGTTTTGACGATCGCGGCGGGCTGAGCTTCATGCAGCGTGAAGTCAACGGGCAGAAACAGCAGCTTTCCAGCGATCAGGTCGCACTGTGGCAATATCGCGCCACGCAGATGCGTAATACCAGCGATGCGCTGCGCGCAGGGCGCGTGGTGTTGCGTCAGGGGCGCTGGAACCCTGATGGCACGATAACGACCTGTGAAGGGCAGATTGTGCAGCCTGAGTTCGACAGAAGGGCGCAGGAGCGTCTCTCAGAACGTCAGCGTCATGCGAAAGCGCGCGTTAGCGCCGCCTGGCTGGAGGCACCGGAAGGCACACAGCTGTTACTGGTGGCGAATGAAGATTTTTGCGCCTGGCAGCCGAAGCCTGACAGCTTCTGAGCCCATAAAAAAGCGACGGATTTACCGTCGCTTTTGCGTTTACGCCTTTGTAGCGTGCAGGCGTTTATTTCTCCTGCTCGCGTGCAATAGCGCGATAGCCGATATCCTTACGGCAGAAGCAGTCATCCCAGTGAATATCTTCCGCTAAGCGGTAAGCGCGCGCCTGCGCCTGTGCGACGCTGTCGCCCAGCGCGGTCACGCACAGCACGCGCCCGCCGCTGGTCACGACGCGGTCGTCGTCGCGCAGCGTCGTGCCGGCATGAAAGACTTTGCCGTCACCGTTCGCGATCTCTTCAATCGGCAGACCGTGGATCACATCGCCGGTGCGGTAATCGCCCGGATAGCCGCCTGCGGCCATGACGACGCCCAGTGCCGGGCGCGCATCCCACTGCGATTTCACCGTATCGAGTTTGCCCTCGCAGGCCGCCAGGCAAAGCTCGACCAGATCGGACTGTAAACGCATCATGATCGGCTGCGTTTCCGGGTCGCCAAAGCGGCAGTTAAACTCGATAACTTTCGGGTTGCCCTGCTTGTCGATCATCAGACCCGCGTACAGAAAGCCGGTGTAGGTGTTGCCTTCCGCCGCCATGCCGCGCACGGTCGGCCATATGATGCGTTCCATCGTGCGCTGGAAAACCTCATCGGTGACGACCGGGGCAGGTGAGTAAGCGCCCATGCCGCCGGTATTGAGGCCGGTGTCGCCATCGCCCACGCGTTTATGATCCTGGCTGGTGGCCATCGGCTCGACATGCTCGCCATCCACCATCACAATAAAGCTGGCCTCTTCGCCATCCAGAAACTCTTCAACAACAATCCGGTGGCCCGCGTCGCCAAACGCATTGCCCGCCAGCATATCGAGCACGGCCGTTTCGGCTTCGGCAAGCGTCATCGCCACGATAACGCCTTTACCGGCCGCGAGGCCGTCGGCCTTGATAACAATCGGCGCGCCTTTTTCACGAATATAGGCAAGCGCCGGTTCGGTCTCGGTAAAGTTCTGGTATTCCGCCGTCGGGATGCGATGACGCGCCAGGAAATCTTTCGTGAAGGCTTTCGATCCTTCAAGCTGCGCCGCGCCTTTGGTCGGCCCGAAAATTTTCAGGCCCGCGGCGCGAAACGCGTCCACCACGCCAATCACCAGCGGCGCTTCCGGCCCGACAATCGTCAGATCGATGTTTTCAGCCTGCGCAAAGCTCAGCAGCGCCGGGATATCCGTCGGGCTGATAGCGACGTTTTGCAGCGCAGGCTCGAGCGCCGTACCGGCGTTGCCGGGGGCGACAAAAACGGTTTCAACGAGTGGCGACTGGACGGCTTTCCAGGCCAGCGCATGCTCGCGCCCGCCGTTGCCAATAACTAATACTTTCATCGTAGCTCCGTGATTAATGGCGGAAATGGCGCATGTCGGTGAAGATCATGGCGATGCCGTGTTCGTCGGCGGCGGCAATGACTTCATCATCGCGAATCGAGCCGCCCGGCTGGATAACACAGGTAATGCCCACAGCCGCTGCGGCGTCGATGCCGTCGCGGAACGGGAAGAACGCGTCGGAGGCCATCGCCGAGCCTTTGACTTCAAGGCCTTCATCGCCTGCTTTGATACCGGCGATTTTAGCGGAATAGACGCGGCTCATCTGCCCTGCGCCAATACCGATGGTCATGTTGTCGCGCGCGTAAACAATCGCGTTGGATTTAACGAACTTCGCCACTTTCCAGCAAAAGAGCGCGTCGCGCAGCTCCTGTTCGGTTGGCTGGCGTTTTGTCACCACGCGCAGATCGGCTTCGGTCACCATGCCCAGATCGCGGTCCTGAACCAGCAGGCCACCGTTAACGCGTTTGAAATCGAGGCCCGGTACGCGAGACTGCCATTCGCCGCACACCAGTACGCGCACGTTTTGCTTCGCGGCGGTGATTTTCAGGGCGTCGTCACTGGCGGACGGGGCGATAATGACTTCAACGAACTGGCGAGAGACGATCGCCTGCGCGGTTTCGGCATCCAGCTCGCGGTTAAAGGCGATAATGCCGCCAAAGGCGGACGTCGGGTCGGTTTTGTACGCGCGGTCATAGGCGTCGAGAATTGAGCTGCTGACAGCAACGCCGCACGGGTTGGCATGCTTCACAATCACGCAGGCCGGTTCGCTGAATTCCTTCACGCATTCCAGCGCGGCGTCGGTATCGGCGATGTTGTTATAAGAGAGCGCTTTACCCTGAACCTGGCGGGCGGTCGCGACAGACGCTTCTTTTATTTCTTCTTCTATATAGAAAGCAGCCTGCTGATGGCTGTTCTCGCCGTAACGCATATCCTGCTTCTTGATAAAGTTCAGGTTGAGAGTGCGCGGGAAGCGGCCAGCAGGGGCAGTGGTTTCGCCATGATAGGCAGGAACCAGGCTGCCGAAGTAGTTGGCTATCATGCTGTCATATGCGGCCGTATGTTCGAAAGCTTTGATCGCCAGATCGAAACGCGTATCAAACGTCAGCGAGCCGTTATTCGCATCCAGCTCATCAATAATGGCGGTGTAGTCACTGCTCTTCACCACAATGGCGACATCTTTATGGTTCTTGGCGGCGGAGCGAACCATCGTCGGGCCGCCGATATCGATATTCTCAACCGCGTCTTCCAGCGTGCAGCCTTCGCGCGCGACCGTCTGTGCAAACGGGTAAAGGTTCACCACGACCATATCAATGGGGGAAATAGCATGCTGCGCCATGATGTCGTCGTCCTGACCGCGGCGTCCCAGAATGCCGCCATGGACTTTCGGGTGCAGGGTTTTAACGCGGCCGTCCATCATTTCCGGAAAGCCCGTGTAATCGGAGACTTCCGTTACCGGCAGGCCAGCTTCCGCCAGCAGACGAGCCGTGCCGCCCGTGGAGAGGAGCTCAACCCCACGCGTTGAGAGGGCGCGGGCGAAGTCGACGATACCGGCTTTGTCAGAAACGCTGAGCAGAGCGCGGCGTACAGGACGAGGTTGTTGCATGTATAAATCCCCTGGATTTGATCATTACAGAAGAGCGTTAGCTAAATTCCAGCCATTTTTTACTGAAATGTAGCTCACGCTCCTGAAAAAGCGTGTGGCGCTAACAGGCCCGCATTGTAGCGAAAACGTTTGCGTGGCGCTCGCAAATTTTCGGCGTGCAGGCTGTCTGTGGATAACTCTGTGCGCAAATGCGTATAAGCCGGGGTTTTGCTGGGGAATGCAGCAGTCAGTCATTTTTCTGCGATTTAGGTATTGCGGCGCGAAGAGAACTCCCTATAATGCGCCTCCATCGACACGGCGCTGATGAGAAACATCCCACAGCGACGGTGAGTCGGGAAGAGAAAAATCCTGAAATTAAGGGTTGACTCTGAAAGAGGAAAGCGTAATATACGCCAC
>NZ_JAANQO010000004.1:0-26360 GCF_011605905.1 Cronobacter sp. HA18003
TGGAGATGGTAATGCCGGGTGACAACATCAAAATGGTTGTTACCCTGATCCACCCGATCGCGATGGACGACGGTCTGCGTTTCGCAATCCGCGAAGGCGGCCGTACCGTTGGCGCGGGCGTGGTTGCAAAAGTTCTGGGCTAATTGCTACAGAATTGAAAAGGGCGCTTCGGCGCCCTTTTTTGTTTTATAAGGAAAAGTAGTTTGAAAACATTCGTGTCCTCAAAAGAAGCCCATTCTGCATCAGAAAACTCTACTCCAGTCTCGTTGTAATCGTAACTATTCTCATTTACACTCTGTGCATAAACTGAACGGGAGTCATCATGTACGTTTGTTTGTGTAACGGTATCAGCGATAAAAAAATACGGCAGGCGGTACGCCAGCACCATCCCCAGTCCTTCCAGCAGCTTCGTAAATTCATGCCGATTGGTAATCAGTGCGGCAAGTGTGTCCGTGCCGCGCGTGAAATTATGCAGGATGAACTGCTGCAGATTCCGGAATACCAGGAAATTGCGTAAGCTCAGATTTTGACTTCCTCGCCAGCCCATCTACGCTTCATGTAGTGGAAGCGGAGGGAAGCAAAATGAAAGGTGATATTAAGATAATAAATTATCTCAATAAATTATTGGGAAATGAGCTTGTCGCAATCAATCAGTACTTTCTCCATGCAAGAATGTTTAAAAACTGGGGCCTCATGCGCCTCAACGACGTTGAGTATCATGAATCCATTGATGAGATGAAGCACGCCGATATCTATATCGAGCGTATTCTCTTTCTTGAAGGTATCCCAAATCTTCAGGATCTTGGTAAGTTACACATTGGCGAAGACGTAGAAGAGATGCTGCGCTCCGATCTCAATCTTGAGATGGAAGGGGCGAAAGATCTGCGTGAAGCCATCGCCTATGCCGATTCAATTCATGACTACGTCAGCAGGGACATTATGATTAAAATCCTTGAAGACGAAGAGCAACACATTGACTGGCTCGAAACCGAACTGGATCTTATCGGTAAAATTGGCCTGCAGAATTACATCCAGTCCCAGATTAAAGAGCAGAGCTAACGTTCACAGAGTCAGTATCTGGAATGTGACGCCACTGCACACTAACCCCGCTATCGCCAGAAACGGCCCAAAAGGTAGCGGGGTTTTACGTACGGGTGCTTTGCCTTTTATGTAATAAACTATCAATGCGGCCGCAAGCCCAAGTAAAGAAGCAATGGTAAGTAGAACACCAAGCAGTTGCCATCCGTGCCAGGCGCCAAGTGCACCCAAAAATTTCACATCCCCATACCCCAACCCTTCATAACCACGCAGCCAACGATAAGCCCAGTAGAAAAAGCATAATGAAAGGTATCCGGCCAGCGCTCCGGTGACAGCATCCGCCAGATGCTGTGGCGCAAATATAAGCTGGTAAGAAAGCCCTATCCACAAGAGAGGGCAGGTAAGGTTGTCAGGTAGAAGACCGTCACGCACATCTTTTACCACCAGCCCTGCATTCAACAGCATATACGCTGAAATCCATATCGCGATCATTCTTCTTCCCTGAGTGCGCCTTCAATGAACTCATAACATACGCTTCCCGGAAGACACGCCAAACGGTGTTTATGCAACAATGCGCGTAGTTTCCATAAAAGAAATGAAGAGAATTGGCGTGATACACCGAATTGCGAGACAGTACGAAAGAATGTTTAATTTCTAATCAGCGCTTGCGTCAGCGCCAGATTTACGTATAATGCGCGGGCCTGTCATCAATGACGGCTGGTTCGATATGAACCCTGATAGCTTCTTTTTGGCTATCAAACAATGCCCCCAATCGGGGGGCTACGTAAGAACGATTACACTCTCCCATCAATCGTAATGGGTTCGAGGAGTAATCATTTTCGTCTATAAAATAATTGGAGCTCTGGTCTCATGCAGAACCAAAGAATCCGTATCCGCCTGAAAGCGTTTGATCATCGTCTGATCGATCAATCAACCGCGGAAATCGTCGAGACTGCTAAGCGCACTGGTGCGCAAGTCCGTGGTCCGATCCCGCTGCCGACCCGCAAAGAGCGCTTTACCGTTCTGATCTCCCCGCACGTTAACAAAGACGCGCGCGATCAGTACGAAATCCGCACTCACAAGCGTCTGGTTGACATCGTTGAGCCAACCGAGAAAACCGTTGATGCTCTGATGCGTCTGGATCTGGCTGCCGGTGTAGACGTGCAGATCAGCCTGGGTTAATCAGGTCATTGAGCGATTGAGAGGTTGAAACAATGATTGGTTTAGTCGGTAAAAAAGTGGGTATGACCCGCATCTTCACTGAAGAAGGCGTTTCTATCCCAGTAACCGTAATCGAAGTTGAAGCAAACCGCGTTACTCAGGTTAAAGACCTGGCTAACGACGGCTACCGCGCTGTGCAGGTTACCACTGGTGCTAAAAAAGCTAACCGTGTAACCAAGCCGGAAGCGGGTCACTTCGCTAAAGCTGGCGTAGAAGCTGGCCGTGGTCTGTGGGAATTCCGTCTCGCTGATGGCGAAGAATACACCGTAGGTCAGAGCATTAGCGTTGAGCTGTTTGCTGAAGTTAAAAAAGTTGACGTAACTGGCACCTCTAAAGGTAAAGGTTTCGCCGGTACCGTTAAGCGCTGGAACTTCCGTACCCAGGACGCTACCCACGGTAACTCCTTGTCTCACCGCGTTCCGGGTTCTATCGGTCAGAACCAGACTCCGGGCAAAGTGTTCAAAGGCAAGAAAATGGCAGGTCAGCTGGGTAACGAACGTGTAACCGTTCAGAGCCTGGACGTAGTACGTGTTGACGCTGAGCGCAACCTGCTGCTGGTTAAAGGTGCTGTCCCGGGTGCAACCGGTAGCGACCTGATCGTTAAACCAGCTGTGAAGGCGTGAGGAGATAGCAATGGAATTAGTACTGAAAGACGCGCAGAGCGCGCTGACTGTTTCCGAAACTACCTTCGGTCGTGATTTCAACGAAGCGCTGGTACACCAGGTTGTAGTTGCTTACGCAGCTGGTGCTCGTCAGGGTACTCGTGCTCAGAAGACCCGTGCTGAAGTAACTGGCTCCGGTAAAAAACCGTGGCGCCAGAAAGGTACCGGCCGTGCGCGTTCTGGTTCCATCAAGAGCCCGATCTGGCGCTCTGGTGGCGTGACCTTCGCTGCGCGTCCGCAGGACCACAGTCAAAAAGTTAACAAAAAGATGTACCGCGGCGCGCTGAAAAGCATCCTGTCCGAACTGGTACGTCAGGATCGTCTGATCGTTGTCGAGAAGTTCTCTGTAGAAGCGCCGAAAACCAAGCTGCTTGCACAGAAACTGAAAGACATGGCTCTGGAAGATGTGCTGATCATCACCGGTGAACTGGACGAAAACCTGTTCCTGGCCGCACGTAACCTGCACAAGGTTGACGTACGCGATGCTACAGGTATCGACCCGGTTAGCCTGATCGCCTTCGACAAAGTCGTAATGACTGCTGATGCTGTTAAGCAAGTTGAGGAGATGCTGGCATGATTCGTGAAGAACGTCTGCTGAAGGTGCTGCGCGCACCGCACGTTTCTGAAAAAGCGTCTACTGCGATGGAAAAAACCAACACCATCGTTCTCAAAGTTGCTAAAGACGCGACTAAAGCAGAAATCAAAGCTGCTGTGCAGAAACTGTTTGAAGTCGAAGTCGAAGTCGTTAACACCCTGGTAGTTAAAGGGAAAGTTAAACGTCACGGACAGCGTATCGGTCGTCGTAGCGACTGGAAAAAAGCTTACGTCACCCTGAAAGAAGGCCAGAATCTGGACTTCATCGGCGGCGCTGAGTAAGTCGGAGGAGTAATACAATGGCAGTTGTTAAATGTAAACCGACATCTCCGGGTCGTCGCCACGTAGTTAAAGTGGTTAACCCTGAGCTGCACAAGGGCAAACCTTTTGCTCCGTTGCTGGAAAAAAACAGCAAATCCGGTGGTCGTAACAACAATGGCCGTATCACCACTCGTCACATCGGTGGTGGTCACAAACAGGCCTACCGTATTGTTGACTTCAAACGCAACAAAGACGGTATCCCGGCAGTTGTTGAACGTCTTGAGTACGATCCGAACCGCTCCGCGAACATCGCGCTGGTTCTGTACAAAGACGGCGAGCGCCGTTACATCCTGGCCCCGAAAGGCCTGAAAGCTGGCGACCAGATTCAGTCTGGCGTTGATGCTGCAATCAAACCAGGTAACACCCTGCCGATGCGCAACATCCCGGTTGGTTCTACTGTTCACAACGTAGAAATGAAACCAGGTAAAGGCGGTCAGCTGGCGCGTTCTGCTGGTACCTATGTTCAGATCGTTGCTCGTGACGGTGCTTATGTCACCCTGCGTCTGCGTTCTGGCGAAATGCGTAAAGTGGAAGCTGACTGCCGCGCGACTCTGGGCGAAGTTGGTAACGCTGAGCATATGCTGCGCGTTCTGGGTAAAGCAGGTGCTGCACGCTGGCGTGGTGTTCGTCCGACCGTTCGCGGTACGGCGATGAACCCGGTGGATCACCCACATGGTGGTGGTGAAGGTCGTAACTTTGGTAAGCACCCGGTAACTCCGTGGGGCGTTCAGACCAAAGGTAAGAAGACCCGCAGCAACAAGCGTACTGATAAATTCATCGTACGTCGCCGTAGCAAATAATTTTAGAGGATAAGCCATGCCACGTTCTCTCAAGAAAGGTCCTTTTATTGACCTGCACTTGCTGAAGAAGGTAGAGAAAGCGGTGGAAAGCGGTGACAAGAAGCCCCTGCGCACTTGGTCCCGTCGTTCAACGATCTTTCCAAACATGATCGGTTTGACCATCGCTGTCCATAATGGTCGTCAGCACGTTCCAGTATTTGTTTCCGACGAAATGGTCGGTCACAAACTGGGTGAATTCGCACCGACCCGTACTTATCGCGGTCACGCGGCTGATAAAAAAGCCAAGAAGAAATAAGTAGGAGGAAGAGATGGAAACTATCGCTAAACATCGCCATGCTCGTTCTTCTGCTCAGAAGGTTCGCCTGGTGGCTGACCTGATCCGCGGTAAGAAAGTGTCGCAGGCTCTGGATATTCTGACCTACACCAATAAGAAAGCGGCTGTATTGGTTAAGAAAGTCCTGGAATCTGCCATTGCTAACGCTGAACACAACGATGGCGCTGACATTGACGATCTGAAAGTCACGAAAATTTTCGTAGACGAAGGCCCGAGCATGAAACGCATTATGCCGCGTGCGAAAGGTCGTGCAGATCGCATTCTGAAGCGCACCAGCCACATCACTGTGGTTGTGTCCGATCGCTGAGACTCTGGAGACTAGCAATGGGTCAGAAAGTACATCCTAATGGTATTCGCCTGGGTATTGTAAAACCATGGAACTCTACCTGGTTCGCGAACACCAAAGAATTCGCTGACAACCTGGACAGCGACTTTAAAGTTCGTCAGTACCTGAACAAGGAACTGGCTAAAGCGTCTGTATCTCGTATCGTTATCGAGCGTCCGGCTAAAAGCATTCGTGTGACCATTCACACTGCTCGCCCGGGTATCGTTATCGGTAAGAAAGGTGAAGACGTCGAAAAACTGCGTAAGGGCGTAGCGGACATCGCTGGCGTGCCTGCGCAGATCAATATCGCCGAAGTTCGTAAACCTGAACTGGACGCAAAACTGGTTGCTGACAGCATCACTTCTCAGCTGGAACGTCGTGTTATGTTCCGTCGTGCTATGAAGCGTGCTGTACAGAACGCCATGCGTCTGGGCGCTAAAGGTATCAAAGTTGAAGTTAGCGGCCGTCTGGGCGGCGCTGAGATCGCACGTACCGAATGGTACCGTGAAGGTCGCGTTCCGCTGCACACTCTGCGCGCTGACATCGACTACAACACCTCCGAAGCGCACACCACTTACGGTGTAATCGGCGTTAAAGTGTGGATCTTCAAAGGTGAGATCCTTGGTGGTATGGCTGCTGTTGAACAACCGGAAAAACCGGCTGCTCAACCGAAAAAGCAGCAGCGTAAAGGCCGTAAATAAGGAGCGTCGCTGATGTTACAACCAAAGCGTACAAAATTCCGTAAAGTGCACAAAGGCCGCAACCGTGGTCTGGCGCAGGGTACGGATGTTAGCTTCGGCACTTACGGTCTTAAAGCTGTTGGCCGTGGTCGTCTGACTGCCCGTCAGATCGAAGCAGCACGTCGTGCAATGACCCGTGCAGTTAAGCGTCAGGGTAAGATCTGGATCCGTGTATTCCCGGACAAACCGATCACCGAGAAGCCGCTGGAAGTGCGTATGGGTAAAGGTAAAGGTAACGTAGAGTATTGGGTTGCCTTGATTCAGCCGGGTAAAGTCCTGTACGAAATGGACGGTGTGCCGGAAGAGCTGGCCCGTGAAGCATTCAAGCTGGCAGCAGCGAAACTGCCGATTAAAACCACCTTTGTAACTAAGACGGTGATGTAATGAAAGCAAAAGAGCTGCGTGAGAAGAGTGTTGAAGAGCTGAACACCGAGCTGCTTAACCTGCTGCGCGAGCAGTTCAACCTGCGTATGCAGGCTGCAAGTGGCCAGCTGCAACAGACTCACCTGTTGAAGCAAGTGCGTCGTGATGTCGCACGCGTTAAGACTTTACTGACTGAGAAGGCGGGTGCGTAATGACCGATAAAATCCGTACTCTGCAAGGTCGCGTTGTTAGCGACAAAATGGAGAAATCCATTGTTGTTGCCATCGAGCGTTTTGTGAAACACCCGATCTACGGTAAATTCATTAAGCGTACGACCAAACTGCACGTACATGACGAGAACAACGAATGCGGTATCGGTGACGTGGTTGAAATCCGCGAATGCCGTCCGCTGTCCAAGACTAAGTCCTGGACGCTGGTTCGCGTTGTAGAGAAAGCGGTTCTGTAATAGAGTAGCGCTCTCTAACAGAATAAACGGCTCAGCGATGAGCCGTTTATTTTTTCTACCCATATCCTGTGAGCGGTGTTATAATGCCGCGCCCTCGATTATGGGGATTTTTAACGACCTGAAGTTAGGTCCCGAAGTAGTAGTTGACATTAGCGGAGCACTGAAATGATCCAAGAACAGACTATGCTGAACGTCGCCGACAACTCCGGCGCGCGTCGCGTAATGTGTATCAAGGTTCTGGGTGGCTCGCACCGTCGCTACGCAGGCGTCGGCGATATCATCAAAATTACCATCAAGGAAGCAATTCCGCGCGGTAAAGTTAAAAAAGGTGATGTGCTGAAGGCGGTAGTGGTGCGCACCAAGAAGGGTGTTCGTCGCCCTGACGGTTCTGTCGTTCGCTTCGATGGCAATGCTTGTGTTCTTCTGAACAACAACAGCGAGCAGCCTATCGGTACGCGTATTTTTGGGCCGGTAACTCGTGAACTTCGTTCTGAGAAGTTTATGAAAATCATCTCTCTGGCACCAGAAGTACTCTAAGGAGCGAATCATGGCAGCGAAAATCCGTCGTGATGACGAAGTTATCGTGTTAACCGGTAAAGATAAAGGTAAACGCGGTAAAGTAAAAAATGTCCTGTCTTCCGGCAAGGTCATTGTTGAAGGTATCAACCTGGTTAAGAAACATCAGAAGCCGGTTCCGGCCCTGAACCAACCGGGTGGCATCGTTGAAAAAGAAGCTGCTATTCAGGTTTCTAACGTTGCAATCTTCAATGCGGCAACCGGCAAGGCTGACCGTGTAGGCTTTAGATTCGAAGACGGCAAAAAAGTCCGTTTCTTCAAGTCTAACAGCGAAACTATCAAGTAATTTGGAGTAGTACGATGGCGAAACTGCATGATTACTACAAAGACGAAGTAGTTAAAAAACTGATGACTCAGTTCAACTACAATTCTGTCATGCAAGTCCCTCGGGTCGAGAAGATCACCCTGAACATGGGTGTTGGTGAAGCGATCGCTGACAAGAAACTGCTGGATAACGCAGCAGCTGACCTGGCAGCAATCTCCGGTCAAAAACCGCTGATCACCAAAGCACGCAAATCAGTTGCAGGCTTCAAAATCCGTCAGGGCTATCCGATCGGCTGTAAAGTAACTCTGCGTGGCGAACGCATGTGGGAGTTCTTTGAGCGCCTGATCACTATTGCTGTACCGCGTATTCGTGACTTCCGCGGCCTGTCCGCTAAGTCTTTCGACGGTCGTGGCAATTACAGCATGGGTGTCCGTGAGCAGATCATCTTCCCGGAAATCGACTATGACAAAGTCGATCGCGTTCGTGGTTTGGATATTACCATTACCACTACTGCGAAATCTGATGAAGAAGGCCGTGCTCTGCTGGCTGCCTTTGACTTCCCGTTCCGCAAGTAAGGTAGGGTTACTTCATGGCTAAGCAATCAATGAAAGCACGCGAAGTAAAGCGCGTAGCTTTAGCTGAAAAATACTTCGCTAAACGCGCTGAACTGAAAGCGATCATTTCTGATGTGAACGCTTCCGACGAAGACCGTTGGAACGCTGTTCTGAAGCTGCAGACTCTGCCGCGTGATTCCAGCCCGTCTCGTCAGCGTAACCGCTGCCGTCAAACTGGTCGTCCGCACGCTTTCCTGCGGAAGTTCGGGTTGAGCCGTATCAAGGTCCGTGAAGCCGCTATGCGCGGTGAAATCCCGGGTCTGAAAAAGGCTAGCTGGTAATTGTCACCAATTGAATCACGGGAGTAAAGACAGATGAGCATGCAAGATCCGATCGCGGATATGCTGACCCGTATCCGTAACGGTCAGGCCGCGAACAAAGCTGCGGTCACCATGCCTTCCTCCAAGCTGAAAGTGGCAATCGCCAACGTGCTGAAGGAAGAAGGTTTTATTGAAGATTTTAAAGTTGAAGGCGACACCAAGCCGGAACTGGAACTGACTCTCAAGTATTTCCAGGGTAAAGCTGTTGTAGAAAGCATTCAGCGTGTCAGCCGCCCAGGTCTGCGCATCTATAAGAAAAAAGATGAGCTGCCGAAAGTTATGGCCGGCCTGGGTATCGCGGTTATTTCTACCTCTAAAGGTGTTATGACTGATCGTGCAGCGCGCCAGGCTGGTCTTGGTGGCGAAATTATCTGCTACGTAGCCTAATCGGAGGAAAAAATGTCTCGTGTTGCTAAAGCACCGGTCGTTATTCCTGCCGGCGTTGATGTAAAACTCAACGGTCAGGTTATCACGATCAAAGGTAAAAACGGCGAGCTGACTCGTACTCTCAACGATGCTGTTGAAGTTAAACATGCAGATAATGCTCTGACTTTCGGTCCGCGTGATGGTTACGCAGACGGTTGGGCTCAGGCTGGTACCGCGCGTGCCCTGCTGAATTCAATGGTTATCGGTGTTACCGAAGGCTTCACTAAGAAGCTGCAGCTGGTTGGTGTAGGTTATCGTGCAGCGATCAAAGGGAACGTAGTAAACCTGTCTCTGGGTTTTTCTCACCCTGTTGATCATCAGCTGCCTGCGGGTATCACTGCAGAATGTCCGTCTCAGACTGAAATCGTGCTGAAAGGCGCTGATAAACAGCTGATCGGCCAGGTTGCTGCTGACCTGCGCGCCTACCGTCGTCCTGAGCCTTACAAAGGCAAGGGTGTTCGTTACGCCGACGAAGTCGTGCGTACCAAAGAGGCTAAGAAGAAGTAAGGTAACACTATGGATAAGAAATCTGCTCGTATCCGTCGTGCGACCCGCGCACGTCGCAAGCTCAAAGAGCTTGGTGCGACCCGCCTGGTGGTACATCGTACCCCGCGTCATATTTACGCACAGGTAATCGCCCCGAACGGTTCTGAAGTTCTGGTAGCCGCTTCTACTGTAGAAAAAGCTATCGCTGAGCAACTGAAGTACACTGGAAACAAAGACGCCGCTGCTGCAGTTGGTAAAGCTGTTGCTGAGCGCGCGCTGGAAAAAGGCATCAAAGATGTTTCTTTTGACCGCTCTGGTTTCCAATATCATGGTCGTGTCCAGGCACTGGCAGATGCTGCCCGTGAAGCTGGCCTTCAGTTCTAAGGTAGAGGTGTAAGATGGCTCACATCGAAAAACAAGCTGGCGAACTGCAGGAAAAGCTGATCGCGGTAAACCGCGTATCTAAAACCGTAAAAGGTGGTCGTATTTTTAGCTTCACCGCTCTGACTGTAGTCGGTGATGGCAACGGCCGCGTTGGTTTTGGTTACGGTAAAGCACGCGAAGTTCCGGCAGCGATCCAGAAAGCGATGGAAAAAGCTCGTCGCAATATGATTAACGTCGCGCTGAACCACGGCACCCTGCAGCACCCGGTTAAAGGTGCTCACACGGGTTCTCGTGTATTCATGCAGCCGGCTTCCGAAGGTACCGGTATCATCGCCGGTGGTGCAATGCGCGCCGTTCTGGAAGTCGCTGGGGTTCATAACGTTCTGGCTAAAGCCTATGGTTCCACTAACCCGATCAACGTGGTTCGTGCGACTATTGATGGCCTGGCCAACATGAAGTCCCCGGAAATGGTCGCTGCCAAGCGTGGTAAATCCGTTGAAGAAATTCTGGGGTAATTGACCATGGCAAAGACTATTAAAATCACTCAAACCCGCAGTGCAATCGGTCGTCTGCCGAAACACAAGGCAACGCTGCTTGGCCTGGGTCTGCGTCGTATTGGTCACACCGTTGAGCGCGAGGATACTCCTGCTGTTCGCGGTATGGTCAACGCGGTTTCCTTCATGGTTAAAGTTGAGGAGTAAGAGATGCGTTTAAATACTCTGTCTCCGGCCGAAGGCTCCAAAAAGGCGGGTAAACGCCTGGGTCGTGGTATCGGTTCTGGCCTCGGTAAAACCGGTGGTCGTGGTCACAAAGGTCAGAAATCTCGTTCTGGCGGTGGCGTACGTCGCGGTTTCGAGGGCGGTCAGATGCCTCTGTACCGTCGTCTGCCGAAATTCGGTTTCACTTCTCGTAAAGCAATGATCACTGCAGAAGTTCGTCTGTCTGATCTGGCTAAAGTAGAAGGCGACGTAGTAGACCTGAACACGCTGAAAGCGGCAAACATTATCGGCATCCAGATCGAATTCGCGAAAGTGATTCTGGCTGGTGAAGTTACTCGTCCGGTAACTGTTCGTGGCCTGCGTGTAACTAAAGGCGCTCGTGCTGCTATCGAAGCTGCTGGCGGTAAAATCGAGGAATAAGTAGCAGATGGCTAAACAACCGGGATTAGATTTTCAAAGTGCCAAAGGTGGCCTTGGCGAGCTGAAACGCAGACTGCTGTTTGTTATCGGTGCGCTGATTGTGTTCCGAATTGGCTCTTTTATTCCAATCCCTGGTATTGATGCCGCTGTACTTGCCAAACTGCTTGAGCAACAGCGTGGCACCATCATTGAAATGTTCAACATGTTCTCTGGTGGTGCTCTTAGCCGTGCTTCTATTTTCGCTCTGGGTATTATGCCGTATATTTCGGCCTCTATTATTATCCAGCTGTTGACCGTCGTTCACCCGACGCTGGCAGAAATGAAGAAAGAAGGGGAGTCTGGTCGTCGTAAGATCAGCCAGTACACCCGCTACGGTACTCTGGTGCTGGCAATATTTCAGTCGATCGGTATCGCTACCGGTCTGCCGAATATGCCTGGTATGCAAGGCCTGGTAATTAATCCGGGCTTTGCATTCTATTTCACCGCTGTTGTGAGTCTGGTTACCGGGACAATGTTCCTGATGTGGCTGGGCGAACAGATTACTGAACGCGGTATCGGTAACGGTATCTCAATCATAATCTTCGCTGGTATCGTTGCGGGACTTCCGCCGGCCATTGGCCATACCATCGAGCAAGCGCGGCAAGGCGACCTGCACTTCCTCCTGTTGCTGTTGGTTGCAGTATTAGTATTCGCAGTGACTTTCTTTGTTGTGTTTGTTGAGCGTGGTCAGCGCCGTATCGTCGTGAACTATGCAAAACGTCAGCAAGGTCGTCGTGTCTATGCTGCACAGAGCACACATTTACCGCTGAAAGTGAACATGGCTGGGGTTATTCCGGCGATTTTCGCTTCCAGTATTATTCTGTTCCCGGCGACCATTGCGTCATGGTTCGGGGGCGGTACTGGTTGGAACTGGCTGACAACAATTTCGCTGTATTTGCAGCCTGGGCAACCGCTTTATGTGTTACTCTATGCGTCTGCAATCATCTTCTTCTGTTTCTTCTACACGGCGTTGGTTTTCAACCCGCGTGAGACAGCAGATAACCTGAAGAAGTCCGGTGCATTTGTACCAGGAATTCGTCCGGGAGAACAAACGGCGAAGTATATCGATAAAGTAATGACACGCCTGACCCTGGTTGGCGCGCTGTACATTACTTTCATTTGCCTGATCCCGGAGTTCATGCGTGATGCAATGAAAGTTCCGTTCTATTTCGGTGGGACGTCCTTACTTATCGTTGTTGTTGTCATCATGGACTTTATGGCTCAAGTGCAAACTCTGATGATGTCTAGTCAGTATGAGTCTGCATTGAAGAAAGCGAACCTCAAAGGCTATGGCCGTTAATGGTCGCTTGAGAAGTTACGGAGAGTAAAAATGAAAGTTCGTGCTTCCGTCAAGAAATTATGCCGTAACTGCAAAATCGTTAAGCGTGATGGCGTCATCCGTGTGATTTGCAGTGCCGAGCCGAAGCATAAACAGCGTCAAGGCTGATTATCTCGCATATTTTTCTTGCAAAGTTGGGTTGAGCTGGCTAGATTAGCCAGCCAATCTTTTGTATGTCTGTGCGTTTCCATTTGAGTATCCTGAAAACGGGCTTTTCAGCATGGGACGCATAATCAATATAGTAGGAGTGCATAGTGGCCCGTATAGCAGGCATTAACATTCCTGATCATAAGCATGCCGTAATCGCATTAACTTCGATCTACGGTATCGGCAAAACCCGTTCTAAAGCTATCCTGGCTGCAGTGGGTTTCGCTGAAGATGTTAAGATCAGTGAGCTGTCTGAAGAACAAATCGACACGCTGCGTGACGAAGTTGCCAAATTTGTCGTTGAAGGTGATCTGCGCCGTGAAGTGAGTATGAGCATCAAGCGCCTGATGGATCTTGGTTGCTATCGCGGTTTGCGTCATCGTCGTGGTCTCCCGGTTCGCGGTCAGCGTACCAAGACCAACGCACGTACCCGTAAGGGTCCGCGCAAACCGATCAAGAAATAATCGGGGTGATTGAATAATGGCAAAGGCACCAGTTCGTGCACGTAAACGTGTAAGAAAACAAGTCTCTGACGGCGTGGCTCATATCCATGCTTCTTTCAACAACACCATCGTTACTATTACTGATCGTCAAGGTAACGCTCTGGGTTGGGCAACTGCCGGTGGTTCCGGTTTCCGTGGTTCTCGCAAATCCACTCCGTTCGCAGCTCAGGTTGCAGCAGAGCGTTGCGCAGAAGCCGTGAAAGAATACGGTATCAAGAACCTGGAAGTTATGGTTAAGGGACCGGGTCCGGGCCGCGAATCTACTATTCGTGCTCTGAACGCCGCTGGTTTCCGCATCACTAATATTACTGATGTGACTCCGATCCCTCACAACGGTTGTCGTCCGCCGAAAAAACGTCGCGTATAACGCCCGTTTTTAGGAATGTTGGAGAAAGAAAATGGCAAGATATTTGGGTCCTAAGCTCAAGCTGAGCCGTCGCGAGGGCACAGACCTGTTCCTTAAGTCTGGCGTTCGCGCGATCGATACCAAGTGTAAAATTGAACAAGCTCCTGGCCAGCACGGTGCGCGTAAACCGCGTCTGTCTGACTATGGTGTGCAGTTGCGTGAAAAGCAAAAAGTTCGCCGTATCTACGGTGTGCTGGAGCGTCAGTTCCGTAACTACTATAAAGAAGCCGCGCGTCTGAAAGGCAACACCGGTGAAAACCTGTTGGCTCTGCTGGAAGGTCGTCTGGACAACGTTGTATACCGTATGGGCTTCGGCGCCACTCGTGCAGAAGCACGTCAGCTGGTTAGCCATAAAGCCATCATGGTAAACGGTCGTGTTGTTAACATCGCTTCTTACCAGGTTAGTCCGAACGACGTAGTCAGCGTTCGTGAGAAAGCGAAAAAGCAGTCTCGCGTGAAAGCCGCTCTGGAGCTGGCTGAGCAGCGTGAAAAGCCAACCTGGCTGGAAGTTGATGCTGGCAAGATGGAAGGTACCTTCAAGCGTAAGCCTGAGCGCACCGATCTGTCTGCGGACATTAACGAACACCTGATCGTCGAGCTTTACTCCAAGTAAAGCTTAGTACCAAAGAGAGGACACAATGCAGGGTTCTGTGACAGAGTTTCTAAAACCGCGCCTGGTAGATATCGAGCAAGTGAGTTCGACGCACGCCAAGGTGACCCTTGAGCCTTTAGAGCGTGGCTTTGGCCATACTCTGGGTAACGCACTGCGCCGTATTCTGCTTTCATCGATGCCGGGTTGCGCGGTGACCGAGGTTGAGATTGATGGTGTACTGCACGAGTACAGCACCAAAGAAGGCGTTCAGGAAGATATCCTGGAAATCCTGCTCAACCTGAAAGGGCTGGCGGTGAGAGTTCAGGGTAAAGATGAAGTCGTACTTACTCTGAATAAATCTGGCATTGGCCCTGTAACCGCAGCCGACATCACCCACGACGGTGATGTCGAAATCGTCAAGCCGCAGCACGTGATCTGCCACCTGACCGATGAAAACGCATCTATCAGCATGCGTATCAAAGTTCAGCGCGGTCGTGGTTATGTGCCGGCGTCTGCCCGAATTCATTCGGAAGAAGATGAGCGCCCAATCGGCCGTCTGCTGGTCGACGCTTGCTACAGCCCTGTAGAACGTATCGCCTACAATGTTGAAGCAGCGCGTGTAGAACAGCGTACCGACCTGGACAAGCTGGTCATCGAAATGGAAACCAACGGCACAATCGATCCTGAAGAGGCGATTCGTCGTGCGGCGACCATTCTGGCTGAACAACTTGAAGCTTTCGTTGACTTACGTGATGTACGTCAGCCGGAAGTTAAAGAAGAGAAACCAGAATTCGATCCGATCCTGCTGCGCCCTGTTGACGATCTGGAATTGACTGTCCGCTCTGCTAACTGCCTTAAGGCAGAAGCTATCCACTATATCGGTGATCTGGTACAGCGTACCGAGGTTGAGCTGCTCAAAACGCCTAACCTTGGTAAAAAATCTCTTACTGAGATTAAAGACGTGCTGGCCTCCCGTGGTCTGTCTCTGGGCATGCGCCTGGAAAACTGGCCACCGGCAAGCATTGCTGACGAGTAACCGGATCACAGGTTAAGGTTTTACTGAGAAGGATAAGGTCATGCGCCATCGTAAGAGTGGTCGTCAACTGAACCGCAACAGCAGCCATCGCCAGGCTATGTTCCGCAACATGGCAGGTTCTCTGGTTCGTCATGAAATCATCAAGACGACCCTGCCGAAAGCGAAAGAGCTGCGTCGCGTAGTTGAGCCGCTGATTACTCTTGCCAAGACTGATAGCGTTGCTAATCGTCGTCTGGCATTCGCCCGCACTCGTGATAACGAGATCGTGGCAAAACTGTTTAACGAGCTGGGCCCGCGTTTCGCGAGCCGTGCCGGTGGTTACACTCGCATTCTGAAGTGTGGCTTCCGTGCTGGTGACAACGCTCCGATGGCATACATCGAGCTGGTTGATCGCGCCGAGCCGCAAGCAGAAGCAGCTGCAGAGTAATTTGCAGTGAAGTGAAAAAACCCGCCTCGGCGGGTTTTTTTATATCTGTTGTTCTTTGCGCCAATCGCCTATGCTTCATTCTCGTTCTTCTTTCTCATTCCCTGCCAGGAGGCCGCTATGTGGTTAATGGAACAGTGGGCTGAGCGCCATATTCTGGAAGCCCAACAAAAAGGCGAATTCGACAATCTACCCGGTACTGGCGAGCCGTTAGTGCTGGATGACGATTCACATCTTTCCCCGGAACTACGCGTGGGTTACCGACTGCTGAAAAATGCAGGCTTTCTTCCTCCCGAGCTTGAGGCGCGCAAAGAAGCGCTTATGCTTAACGATCTGCTGGCGGAGATTAACGAGCAACATCCGGATTACCACCACGTTTGTAAAAGACTGACGTTACTTGAACTGAAGTTAAAGCAGGCCGGGCTTAGCACCGACTTTTTACATGGCAGTTATGCCCGCGCCGTCGCCAGTAAAATGGAGGAGCAATAATGTACCGTATCGGAGAGCTTGCTCGTCTGGCTGACGTCACGCCTGACACCGTGCGTTACTATGAAAAACAAAAGATGATGGAGCATGAAGTCCGCACCGAAGGTGGTTTCCGGCTCTATACAGAAAACGATTTACGGCGCCTGCGCTTTATCAGACACGCGCGGCTGCTCGGCTTTACGCTTGAGGCGATACGTGAGCTGTTATCGATCCGTATCGATCCTGAGCATCACACCTGTCAGGAGTCCAAAAGCATTGTTCAGGCGCGGCTGCATGAGGTGGACAGCCGGATACAGGAATTACAAAACATGCGCGCTTCGCTGCAAAAGCTAAATGATGCGTGCTGCGGAACGGCACACAGCAGTGTTTATTGCTCGATCCTGGAGACACTCGAGCAAGGCGCCAATGGAGAGAACGGCCAACATTGATCTTTTTTCTGAGCAAGCCTACACTTGCCGCGAATTTACCATAGGAGCAATAAATGAACCGATACAAACATACGAAGGGGCAAATTCAGGATAACGCGATTGAGGCCCTGCTACATGATCCACTGTTTCGCCAGCGCGTTGAAAAGAATCAAAAAGGGAAAGGCAGCTATCAGCGTAAAGCGAAACACGGTAAGAGAGGTAACTGGGAGGCCAGTGGCAAACAAGCAAATCGCTTTTTTACCACTGGCCTTCTGCTTTCAGGAACGGTTAAGGACGATGTTCGTTCTGTTGTTTCAGCAAATCACGGATTTCGGTGAGTAATACTTCTTCTTTGCTGGGGCCCGGCGCTTCCTTCGGTTTTTTCTGGTGTAATTTATTAATCACCTTAATGGCCAGGAAAATAGCAAAGGCAACGATGACAAAGTCGAATACGTTCTGAATAAACACGCCATAATGCATGATGACCGCCGGCGTATCGCCAACAGCAGGACGTAACGTCAAAGCGAATTGCTTAAAGTCGATACCCCCAATCAATAAGCCCAGCGGCGGCATAATGATATCGGCAACAAGTGATGAGACAATCTTACCGAAAGCCGCACCGATAATGACACCCACTGCCAAATCCACCACATTTCCGCGCATCGCGAATTCACGAAATTCTTTAAAAAAGCTCATTCTTCTACTCCCTGGATTTCAAAGCCTACCTAAGTCTAACAAAGGAAATATGATTTTCCATTTTCGCACCGCTTTGCCAATTACTTTTTAGCCATGAAAATAATGCGGATAATAGGGTGCAGAAATAATGATGGCGGCCGCAGCCGCCAGATAATTATAAAAAGAACGGGCTTGGCTGGAACAGGCGCTCAACATCCGTAACGAATTTTTTATCGGTCAGGAACATAATCACGTGATCGCCTTGCTCAATGCGTAAATTGTCATTGGCAATCATCACATCATTACCGCGCACGACGGCGCCAATGATAGTGCCTGGCGGCAGTTTAATATCATCAATGACCCGCCCGACAACCCTTGAGGTCGTTTCGTCGCCGTGCGCCACGGCTTCGATAGCTTCAGCCACACCGCGGCGTAGTGAGGATACGCTGACGATATCGGCTTTACGCACGTGGCCAAGCAGTGCAGAAATCGTGGCTTGCTGTGGCGAGATAGCAATGTCGATCACGCTTCCCTGAACAAGATCCACATAAGCGCGGCGCTGAATAAGCACCATGACTTTTTTAGCGCCCATACGTTTGGCAAGCATGGCGGACATAATATTCGCTTCGTCATCGTTCGTGACGGCGATAAAAAGATCAACCTGATCGATATGCTCTTCCGCGAGCAGTTCCTGATCCGACGCATCGCCATAAAAAACGATCGTATGCTGAAGTTTCTCGGCAAGCTCCGCGGCGCGTTGCTGATCGCGTTCGATAAGCTTAACGCTGTAGTCTTTTTCCAGCCGCTGCGCGAGCCCTGCGCCGATATTACCGCCGCCGACCAGCATGATACGTTTATACGGCTTTTCAAGGCGCTGAAGTTCGCTCATTACGGCGCGGATATGCTGAGATGCGGCGATAAAAAAGACTTCATCGCCTGCTTCCACAATAGTGGAACCCTGCGGTCTGATCGGCCGGTCGTGGCGAAAAATAGCGGCTACGCGGGTGTCGATATGCGGCATATGTTCGCGCATGGTCGACAGCGCATTGCCGACCAGCGGCCCGCCATAATAAGCTTTCACTACCGCGAGACTAACTTTACCTTCGGCGAAATTCACTACCTGCAGCGCGCCCGGATATTCAATCAGCCGGTAAATATTATCAATGACCAGCTGCTCCGGGGCGATCAGATGGTCGATGGGCACGGCTTCAGGGGTGAACAGGCGCTCGGCATCCCGAACATAATCTGGTGCGCGGATACGTGCGATGCGGTTAGGCGTATTGAAAAGCGAATACGCCACCTGACAGGCAATCATATTAGTTTCATCTGAGCTCGTGACCGCGACCAGCATATCAGCGTCATCGGCACCGGCTTCACGCAGAACGCGTGGATGGGAGCCGTGTCCCTGCACGACGCGCAGGTCAAACTTATCCTGAAGGACGCGAAGGCGATCGCTGTTGGTATCGACAACGGTAATGTCGTTATTCTCGCCCACCAGGTTTTCCGCCAGGGTGCCGCCCACCTGACCGGCACCCAAAATGATAATTTTCATTGTTGTGCTTCACCCATGCGGGGCCGCCAGCGGGCCCGGTTACTTTTTAATTAGCGTAGCGTAAAAGAAGCCGTCGCCTTCGGTTGCGCCTGGTAGATTCTGAATGCCGGGCGTTTGTGTCGATCCCGTACCGTCCAACTGCGCATCCGGCGTCCGGGATAAAAATGCCCGTATCTGTTCGCTGTTTTCTTCCGGCAAAACGGAACAGGTGGCATACAGCAATGTACCGCCCGGTTTCAGATGCGGCCAGATAGCGTCGAGAATTTCAGACTGTAATTGCGCCAGTTCATTGATATCAGAATCACGGCGCAGCCATTTGATATCCGGGTGGCGGCGGATAACGCCGGTGGCGGAGCAGGGCGCATCAAGAAGGATCCGGTCGAATTGCGTTTCGCCGCACCAGGTTGACGGGAAACGACCATCACCCACTTTAACGTCGGCCTTCATCTTCAGGCGTTTGAGGTTTTCATAGACGCGGGAAATACGCTGGGCGTCCACATCGACGGCCATTACGCTGGCCTGCGGCGCGGCTTCCAGAATATGCGTGGTTTTACCGCCAGGTGCAGCGCACAGATCGAGAATCGTCTCACCGTTTTGCGGTGCTAACAATTCGACGCAGCCCTGTGCCGAGGCGTCCTGCACCGTAACCCAGCCCTGCTCAAAGCCAGGCAGCGCGCTCACCGGCGCTGGTGCATCAAGGCGTACGGCGTCCGGGTAACGCGGGTGGATATGCCCCGTCATTCCGTTTTCTTCCAGCAGCTTAAGCCATTCGTCGCGGGAATGATGTTGACGGTTGACGCGCAGCCACATCGGTGGCCGTTCGTTATTGGCTTCCACAACGGCTTGCCACTCTCGGGGCCAGGCAGTTTGAAACCTGTTCAGCAACCACATCGGGTGTAACCAGCGGGCATCCTGACCGGAAAATTCAGCCAGCAGTTCGTCCTGCTGACGCTGGAACTGACGCAGCACACCATTAATCAGCCCTTTAAACTGCATGCGCTTGATAGCGACTGCGCCTTCTACCGTCTCAGCCAGCGCCGCGTGCGGCGGAATACGCGTATAAAGAAGCTGATACAAGCCCACCATAATCAGATAATGAATGGTGCGTTGCTTACCCGTCATCGGGCGTGACATCAGTTTATTGATAAGCCATTCGAGCTGCGAGAGCGTGCGAAGCACGCCGAAACAGAGTTCCTGCAAAAGCGCTTTGTCTTTATCAGAGACTTTATGCTGGAGCGGCGGCAGAACGGTACTGAGGGACTGGCCTTTTTCGACTACCTGTTCGATAGCCTGCGCCGCCAGACTGCGGAGATTAATGGATTTTTTCATAGCCACGGGCAGGTTAACCTGCGTCTGAAATAAAAAGGCCCGGAAAACCGGGCTGTTAATGCCGACACTCAGGCGAGAATGGCGCCTGGCGTAAACCACTCCCGGCGGGAGTTTAAAAGATCCTGCGCTGACATCGGTTTTTTACCGGCAGGCTGGAGTGATTCCAGATTAAGGATGCCGTCCGTCGTCGCGACCTGGATACCCTGTTTACCGGCATCAAGTATAGTGCCAGGCGTTGCATGGCTCTGCTGACGGATAACTGACGCCTTCCAGACTTTGACAGGCTGCTCATCAATCATGAAAAAGCTGACCGGCCAGGGGTTAAACGCACGGATACAGCGTTCAAGCTGAGCTGCAGAAAGCGTCCAGTCGAGGCGTGCCTCTTCTTTACTGAGCTTGTCCGCATACGTCGCCTGGGCATCATCCTGCTTTTCAGGAACTGCGCGGCCCGCTGCCAAATCCTCAAGCGTGGCGAGCAGCCCCTGCGGGCCGAGCTGTGCCAGCTTGTCATACAGCGAGGCGCTGGTGTCGTCGGCCGTAATCGGGCAGGAGAGCTTGCGCAACATGTCGCCGGTATCGAGTCCTTTATCCATCTGCATGATGGTCACGCCGGTTTCGGCATCGCCCGCCCATAGTGAGCGCTGAATAGGTGCCGCACCGCGCCAGCGTGGAAGCAACGAGCCGTGTACGTTAATACAACCCAGGCGAGGCATGGAGAGCACTGCTTCCGGAAGGATCAAACCGTAAGCGACGACCACCATGACATCGGCATTCAGCGCGGCCACAAGCTCCTGGTTCTCCGCAGAGCGCAGGGATTTCGGCTGAAAGACCGGAATGTCGTTTTCCTGTGCCAGCACTTTTACCGGCCCGGGCATCAGCTTTTTGCCACGGCCCGCCGGGCGGTCTGGCTGAGTGAACACGCCGACCACCTGATGCGAAGAGGACAACAGCGCGTCGAGATGACGCGCTGCGAAATCCGGCGTACCGGCGAAAATAATGCGAAGTGACTCGGACACGTTATTCCCTGTCTTTATTTAACCTGCGGCTTTCGCCTTCATGCGATCCAGTTTTTCAACTTTCTGGCGAATACGCTGACGCTTCATCGGCGACAGATAATCGATAAACAATTTACCGACCAGATGATCCATTTCATGCTGAATGCAGATGGCCAGCAGGCCGTCGGCTTCCAGTTCAAAAGATTTACCGTCGCGGTCAAGCGCGCGGATTTTGACTTTCTCGGCACGCGGTACAAAAGCGCGTTGTTCCGGAATAGACAGGCAACCTTCTTCGATGCCGGTTTCGCCGGACTGTTCGAGCAGCTCCGGGTTGATAAGCACCAGGCGCTCATCGCGGTTTTCAGAAACATCAATCACGATAATGCGCTGATGAATATCCACCTGCGTTGCGGCAAGCCCAATGCCTTCTTCGGCGTACATCGTGTCGAACATATCATCAACGATACGCTGAATATCTGCATTAACTTCTTTAACCGGTTCAGCGACGATGCGAAGCCGCTCGTCCGGAATATGTAATACCTGCAAAACTGACATAAATTTCCAGAGCTGTATTCAAGAGTTGAAAGGATCTTACCTTCTATTCTAGACAAATCCCCCTTTGATTGACAGCATCAGCAAAGAATCACAGGGATTAGAGAATGGCGTCTGGCGGGGGATAGCGCGATGTCACCAACGGAGATTTGGTTACGCCTGATGGCGGTGTACAGCCTCGGCGGCGAAGTTATGGTTCGGGCTTTCCAGTGCCTGCAAAATATACCCGGCGATCCCACGGATGCCTTACGGCTGGCGGGGCTTAATAGTAAGCAACGGGCACTCTTTTTTAATTACCCGCAGGCCAAGCTTGAGGCTGCTCTGCGCTGGCTTGAAATGCCGGAGCATCATCTGCTTACCGCGCTATCGCCTGAATATCCCGTTGCTCTGAGCGCGATCGAGTGGTTTCCTGGCGCGTTGCTGGTGGCAGGCGATCCCAGGGCGCTGTCCCGCCCGCAACTGGCCGTCGTCGGGAGCCGTCATCATTCGTGGTATGGCGAACAATGGGGAAGCAAACTCTGCTATGCGCTGGCGGAAAGCGGCCTCGTCTTAACCAGCGGGCTTGCCCTAGGCATAGACGCTGTTGCGCATCGCAGCGCGCTGAAGGCGCAGGGAAAAACCATCGCGGTGCTGGGCAATGGCCTTGCGCAGGTTTATCCGACGCGCCACCGTAAACTGGCGGAGGAGATCGTAGAACGGGGCGGGGCCCTGGTGTCCGAGTTTCCTTTTGAGGCGCAGCCGCGCCCGGCGCATTTCCCGAGACGTAATCGCATTATTAGTGGCTTAAGCGTTGGCGTGCTGGTGGTCGAGGCGGCGTTGCGCAGCGGCTCGCTGGTCACGGCCCGGTGCGCGCTGGAACAAGGCCGGGAGGTTTTCGCGCTCCCTGGGCCTGTTGGTAATCCCGGTTGTGAAGGCCCGCACTGGCTGATTCAGCAAGGCGCTGTCGCCGTTACGCATCCTCAGGACATTATCGATTATTTACAAAATGAGCTGCCCTGGCTCACGACTGCGAATTATTCACCGGATCAAGAGGAAGGTGCATTGCCATTTCCCGAGCTGTTGGCTAACGTAGGAGATGAGGTTACACCTGTTGACGTCGTCGCTGAACGTGCCGGCCAACCTGTGCCATTGACGGTAGCCCAGCTACTCGAACTGGAGTTAGCAGGATGGATCGCAGCTGTACCCGGCGGCTATGTCCGAGTGAGGAGGGCAGGCCATGTTCGACGTACTAATGTATTTGTTTGAAACCTATATCCATAACGAAGCTGAGATGCGCGTTGACCAGGATAAGCTGACGCGGGACCTGACGGATGCGGGTTTTGATCAGGAAGATATCTTTAATGCGCTGTTATGGCTGGAAAAGCTGGCGGATTATCAGGATGGTCTTTCCGCGCCGATGCAACTGGCGTCGGATCCACTCTCGATGCGTATTTATACCGCAGAGGAGTGCCAGCGGCTGGACGCCAGCTGTCGGGGGTTCCTGCTGTTTCTGGAACAAATTCAGGTGCTGAATCTCGAAACTCGTGAAATGGTTATCGAACGCGTCATGGCGCTGGATACTGCCGAGTTTGATTTAGAAGATCTCAAGTGGGTCATCCTGATGGTGCTGTTTAACATCCCCGGATGTGAAAACGCCTATCAACAAATGGAAGAACTGCTCTTTGAAGTGAATGACGGTATGCTGCACTGATATTTTCAGCGCAGTGGTGAATTATGGCAAGGTCAGCACTCTTTTCAGTGCCCAAACACGAGCCCTGCCCAAAATGCGGGGCTGAACTTCTTATCCGTTCCGGGAAGCATGGTCCTTTCCTGGGATGTTCGCATTATCCTGAGTGTGATTACGTTCGCCCGCTGAAAAGCCAGGCGGACGGTCATATTGTCAAAGTGCTCGAAGGTCAGCAATGCCCGGCATGTGATGCGACGCTGGTGCTACGACAGGGGCGTTTTGGGATGTTTATCGGCTGCAGCCGTTATCCTGAATGCGAACATACCGAGCAAATCGACAAACCTGACGAAACCGCATTGCGCTGCCCGCAGTGTAGCGACGGTCATCTGGTTCAGCGTCGGTCGCGTTTTGGCAAAACCTTCTATTCCTGCGATCGCTTTCCGGAATGCCAGTTTGTGATTAATACCAGACCGGTGGCGGGCGAGTGCCCGGAATGCCATTATCCCCTCCTTACCGAAAAGAAAACCGCGCAGGGCATAAAACGCTTTTGCGCCAGTAAACAATGTGGAAAGCCGGTAACGGCGGAAAAAGACAGTGAAGAATAATCAGCCTGCGGACGCGATATCGTTTATCGTCGACGTCCTTAAAAAAGAACAAGTCATCGCTTATCCAACTGAAGCCGTATTTGGCGTCGGGTGCGATCCCGACAGCGAAACCGCTGTAAAACGCCTGCTTGAATTAAAGCAACGCCCGATGGAAAAAGGACTCATCCTGATTGCGGCGAATTTTGATCAACTTAAGCCTTATATAGATGACGCCGCATTAACGGCAGAACAGCGTGAGGCGGTGTTCGCCCGCTGGCCAGGGCCAGTGACGTTTGTTTTCCCGGCGAAACCGTCGACGCCACGCTGGCTGACAGGCCGTTTTGACTCGCTCGCGGTGCGCGTCACGAATCATCCTCAGGTGATTGCGCTTTGCGAAGCCTTTGGCAAGCCGCTGGTTTCAACCAGCGCGAATCTCTCCGGGCTTGAGCCATGCCGCACGGCGCAGGAAGTGCTGGCGCAGTTCGGTGATGATTTTCCTGTGCTGCATGGCGCAACAGGTGGTCGCCAGAATCCTTCCGAGATCCGTGATGCGCTGACGGGTGAACTTTTCCGACAGGGGTAACGCATGGAAACCTACGCTGTTTTTGGTAATCCTGTCTCGCACAGTAAATCGCCGTTTATTCACCAGCAGTTTGCGCAGCAGTTACAGATTGAGCATCCGTATGGCCGCGTGCTGGCACCGCTCGATGATTTTGTGAAGACGCTGGAGGACTTCTTCAGCGCAGGCGGTAAAGGCGCAAACGTGACGGTGCCTTTTAAAGAACAGGCGTTTGCTCGTGCCGATGAACTGACGGAAAGAGCGGCGCTTGCCGGTGCGGTTAATACGCTGAAACGGCTCGAAGATGGTCGTTTACTGGGCGACAATACGGATGGTATTGGGCTTTTAAGCGATCTGGAACGTCTCGGTATGATCCAGCCGCGTTACCGGATCCTGCTGGTGGGCGCTGGCGGCGCAGCGCGGGGCGTCTTGTTGCCTCTGCTGTCGCTGGATTGCGCGGTAACTATTACTAACCGCACTTTTGCCCGCGCGCAGGAACTCGCAACGCTCTTTAGTCATACCGGCAACGTTAACGCCGTCGCGCTTGCGGATCTGGTTGGCCATGAGTTCGATCTCATTATTAATGCCACTTCCAGTGGGATTCAAGGCGAGATCCCGACTCTTCCATCTTCGCTGCCCGGTAAAACAACGGCGTGCTATGACATGTTCTATCAGAAAGGGCTGACGCCATTCCTTTCATGGTGCCAGGCGCAGGGGGCAACGCAACTGGCTGACGGTATCGGGATGCTGGTGGGGCAGGCGGCGCACGCGGTTCTGCTCTGGCATGGCGTCCTGCCGAATGTTGTGCCCGTTATTGATAAGCTCAGACAGGAGCTGGCGCAATGAATCAGGCGATTCAGTTCCCGGATCGCGAGCACTGGGATGAACAGCGGCAGGCCGTTTGTTTTCCGGCGCTGGTCAGTGGGATGGTGCTTACCTGTGCTATTGCGCAGCCTGTGCTGGTGGCTCGCTTCTCAGGCACGTCGCCCGAAGAATGGATAGCCGCTTTTCGTCAGCACCGTTGGGATCTGGAAGAAGAGGCTGAGCAGCTGATCGCTGCTCAGGCCGAAGACGATCAGGGTTGGGTCTGGCTCTCCTGAGCCAGATACTCATCTTTCCACTTCACATAGTTGTTCGCCGAGTAGCGCAGCCCTTCGCGCTCGGTATCTTTTAACGGGCGAATCTGTTTTACCGGGCTGCCGAGATAAAGATAGCCGCTTTCCAGACGCTTATTCTGCGGCACCAGACTTCCCGCCCCTATCATCACGTCATCTTCTATAACGGCACCGTCAAGCACGATCGAGCCCATACCGACCAGTACACGATTGCCAATAGTGCAGCCATGCAGCATCACTTTATGCCCAACGGTAACGTCTTCCCCAATCACCAGTGGATTACCCTCGGGGTTGTATGAAGATTTATGAGTCACGTGCAATACGCTGCCATCCTGAATATTGGTGCGCGCGCCAACCGCAACGTAATTAACGTCGCCCCGAATTACTACCAGCGGCCAGATGCCGACATCATCAGCCAGTCTCACATCGCCAATCACCACGCTTGAGCTATCGACCATCACGCGCTGGCCTGTGGTGGGAAAGGTATTTTTATAAGGACGTAACACAGAAGAAGACATAGTCGCCTCGGTTTCTTATCAATCGTAAGAAGACTTTGGTTGGATTCAGGCGGCTGTGCAAGCGCAAATGTGTTTGTTCGTTGAGCAGATCGCGCGGGATCGCAGCAATAAGAATGAAAAAACAGCAGTTGAAAGAAAAGATCGAAAAAAGGGTTGTGCTGAAAACTGAGATCCCTATAATGCGCCTCCATCGAGACGGCAATGTGAAGCACTTCACGAAATAACCGGCGCGATGAGAGAAAAATCCTGAAATTAAGGGTTGACTCTGAAAGAGGAAAGCGTAATATACGCCACCTCGCGACAGCAGGCTGAATGCCGCGTCGCACCGCTCTTTAACAATTTATCAGACAATCTGTGTGGGC
>NZ_JAANQO010000005.1:0-18950 GCF_011605905.1 Cronobacter sp. HA18003
TCAATAACGTCGTCGGTAAAAACATTTGCTGGGCTACTTCTGTATTAAGAGATGGTTCTGAATTTTATGATAAATATCCTCTTGATAAAATCCTATGGAAGCTTAAACCAGATGTTTATCCCATAGTGGGACTACGTGCAATGATTTCATCAATCATTGGGGTAGATGCACAAGAAGCGATGATGTTATTGCAGGCAATGATTGGATTAAAAATGATAAAAATTGATTTATCATATCCAATACTCGAAACCGGTCTGATAAAGATAATATCCAATGGCCACTATATAGGACTGAACGCAAATGGATATTATTAGAAATTCAGTCTGGCTCTCTCAAGGCACTGATTTGCTTGCAGAGGGGCTTTATCGTGTTTTGGATTTTGACAAAAAGGTTGATTTGTTAATTTTGTTTAAAATAAAATCAGAAAGAACGGGTAAGCCAATTCCTTTCTCATTTTCATTGTTTAAATATTATATTGAATCAAATAGCATAACTTGTAAAGATTATATATACCCTTCATATATGTTAGTAGATGAGAAAGAAATAACAGATGAAGACAGGGGAAGGCGAGATGAAAATTACAATATCATTAAAGATCTTGTAGATGACAGAATGTTTCTGTTCGACTATGCATTACATAAAAAGTCTCACCTTTTAATGGACTACTCCAGAAATAAAAAAATATCACAATATACTATCAGAACGCTTCTGGCGTTGTACTGGCGACATGGGCAGGATGTTTATGCATTACTACCCGCATTCTCGAACTGTGGTGCCGCTGGGAAAAGTAGAATCAAACATGAAATTAAACTTGGGAATTCCAAGAAAAACAGAGCATTACCTAATGAACGTTCACGTGTTTTCATTCTTAATGAAAGAGATATAAATAATATTAGAAAATCTCTCATTATGTATCATTATAAAGTTAACGGAGATACGATAAAGAAAACATTAGAGAGACATATTGATTTGTATTTTAGGGATGAAATTAAAACAGCGAACTTAGAAAATAGAGCTCCATATGTTCCTTCTTTAAAACAATTTTCATACTGGAATAAAAAACTCTTCACTAAAGATTTCTCGATAAAGAAGAAGAACACGAAAAAAGAAATAGACCTCAAAATGCGGGCGCTTTTAGGTAGTGCGGCTAATACAACTGTTTTACCGGGTGATGTTTTCGAAATAGACTCAACTGTCGCTGATGTACATCTTATTTCGAGTTTAAACAGACGAAAAGTCATTGGGCGCCCAACTATTTATACAGTGGTGGATCGCGCAACAAGAATGATTGTTGGCCTTCATGTTTCTTTATACCATGCTTCATGGCGAGCTGCCCGACAAGCGTTAGCAAATTGCTTTATGCCAAAAAAAGAATATTGTAGATTATTTGGAATCTCTATTACTAATGATGATTGGCCTTGTTCTCATATTCCATTAACATTGATGTGTGACAACGGGGAGATGATTGGTCTTAAACCTCAGGAAAAGATGACCCCCCTGACAAAACTTGAGTTTGCGCCAGTCGGTAGAGGCGACAGAAAAAGCATTGTTGAACGCTGTTTCGGTATTCTAAATGATGAAGTTATTCATAGGCTTATTGGAACAACACGAAGGGGTAAGATTGTTAAAGGAGAGCCAACACCGCAATCCAGGGCTTGTTTAACGATTCAGGAGGTCACGTCTTTACTGATTCGGGAGATACTTGCACATAATCAGAGAACATATGAAGAACTGGCTTATATCAATCCCTTACTGATTGAAAATGATCTCGTAATATCACCAAAAAATAGTTGGATGATAAGCTTAAAGCACGGGAGATTCAGCGCAAGAGCCGTTGGGGCCGACGAAGTGATCGCACGATTGTTGATCCCTGTGAACGCTAACATTACCGCCGGTGGGATTCAGTACAATAATCTTTTTTATGAATGTGATCCAGACATTGCATCAGGTGCCAGAGTATTTGGAAGAACCACTTGTGAAGCAAGAATAGATGACAATTGCGTAGATTATATATATGTAAGATTTGACAAAAATAGCATTTTCAAAAAGCATTACCTGCTTAAGAAAAGAGATATATTTAAAGGTAAAGCTCATCTTGATACAGATGTAATGGCTGATTGGGTAGATACTCAAAAAGAAATTAATTTATTTACTCTGAATTCACTCAGCAATATCAATAATAAAGATGATTTTAACAAGAAAGGTAACGAAAGATTAAATGAAATATACGAATCTCGACGGGTACATGGTAAAGATATTAAAAAGAACAGGAAAAATGAACTTGATTCATTAGGGCGAACTGATGTTGCTAATGGAAGACCTGAACCCCTACTTCCGTCATCCAGTAAGGTTCTGCTTTTGCCTGGCCGGGAGGAGAAACAAAGATGGTTAAAAGGTAAGAAGAAGACTGAGGACGCAGAATAATGAACCTTATACGGAGCGTTTCAGCGATATATAAAGAACAGGAGTTACCTGAGTATCGTGGCAACCCCTTAATTGAAGCACTTCCTGAAGCGCTTACGGAAGATGAAGTACTTCTGGAAATGAGTTATTTTCCCGAAATTGACGAAAAAATCCGCTGGACTGCCCCGGCGAATGTTAGAGAGCAGTATGTCGAACGTATAAAGAAATTCCGTTGCCCTCAAACCAATCTTATCCAGGCTTATAAAATGATTTTACGGGCACTTAGGGAAAGCTATGCAGCCCGTAATCCTTTAAAAAGCGGAACTATTCAATATCTTCATTACTATGGGACTGAGCGTCCTGATATTGAACCCGAAAGTGGATATTTTAAATCCCAGGCTGAAACCATTACGATAGTTGGAATGAGTGGTTCTGGAAAAACTACCATGATCGAGCAAGTCATGGATCATTTCCCTCAGATTATAGAACACAGCAGCTATAAAGGAGTTTTTCCCGGCTTCAGTAAGCAAATCGTATGGGTAAAGATTAATTGTCCATACAACTCAAGTGTGAGAGACCTTTGTGAAGAGATTTTACAAAAATTAGATGATGCAATTGGTATTGAACGAACTACACCAGAGATTAGAAATGGTGCTCTGGCTCGCCAGATTGCGCAAAGAATAAAATCATCATTTTTAGGTATCCTTGTTATTGATGAAATGCAGAGGCTAAAATTTTCAAGAACTGGAGGTGAGAGTAAGTTGATTGATTTTTTACATGAAATTGTAGATTCGATGGGGGTATCTATGGTTTTTTGTGGAAATCATCCTTTTGACGAGACTCTGACAAAGAAAATGAGAATTGCCAGGCGGGCAGAGTCTGGTGGTTATATGAAAATTTCAAATGTCAGATACGACTCACAAGACTGGCAATCGTTTATTCATTATTTATGGCCATTACAATGGACAAATGTTGAAACACCATTAAATGATGAGTTAAACGAAAAATTATTCATTTTATCTAAAGGCAACATTGGATTGGCTCAGATGATTTATCGGGGGGCACAATTAAAGGTTATCGGTAGCGGTAATGAAATCATAACTGGTGCAGTCTTGTCGGCCTCTGTACCGGTACTCGTAAGCCATACGGAGGAATATAAGGATACTTTACTCCCGGGGGCAGCGACTGAAGACGAGGAAGCCAAATGGCTCTCTGCATCTAATGAAAGTGATGCTTCGGCTAAGTTCATGTCAGAGAAGCCCTTAAAAGCTTTGATCCCTGGAGATATAGACAGGCCACAGCACAAGGAATTCGTAAGAAAAATAGACGAGGTTATGCGCAATTTCGACGAGAAAATACTGTCTCTTGACCATGATCTTGTTATCACCAGAACAGCTGAAAAGAAAAATACCTACGATGCTCTTCAGCGTTGCGGGCTTATAAATACAGATCCACTTAATAAATTGTAATGAGGTCATCAGTTCGTAACGGTCAAAGAGAGGTGGGGTAAATGAGAATGTTGTCTGTTTTACCTGATGAATCCTTGTTCAGTCGGTTTTGTCGGACAGCTACCGTGTACGGTATGTCCCCATCTTCTCTGTTAACGATCATTTTCCACAAACCTGATATGAGCGTCCATCCAATTCTCAATTCAGGATTAAAGGCTATTTCTCTTCATACATCCGAAAGTGCAGACCAGCTCTGGCATGAACAGACTTTACTCCCTCTGTTTGCCTGGGCACTACCAATCAGTCGTAATGAAATTATGGATTTCAACACGACCCCTGCCAGGCTTAATCGATTGTGCCGCCTTAGTAATTTTTCACTAGGACAGCGGACACTATTGAAGTTTTGCCCGGTTTGCGCTCGTGAAGATACTTTTCATTATGGTGTTACTTATTGGCATCTGGCGCATCAACTTCATGGGGTTACAACCTGCCATCGGCACCAGGTAGTGCTTGAAAGCATCAATGTCCCTTCTGCACCGCACATACGTATTGGACTGATGCCTCCTGTTTCGTATACAGAACAACTCAGCAATGAGACAGACTTCGATTTTGCTAAATTTTGTTATGAGTCCATAAATATAATCAGAAGAAAAGAAATTTGTCACCCAAATTACATGGATGTACTTAAAAAGTTAAATTTATTATCATTGGACGGGAATCTGAAGAAAAATGTATTTTACGCACATGTTTATGCTAAGTGCCAGTTATTTGGGGAGGGTTCATCGGAGCTTCTACCGACATCCCTTACTGATTATCACTACTGGGAGCCTATACTCAAAGATAAATGTTGTCAGCATCCCACAAAACACCTTTTGCTTTGTTATTGTTTGTTAAATACTTGCTGGCCAACATATGCAGGAAGTCGTCCTAATAAAAAGAAAGAAATCTTTAAAAGTCATAAGGAATACAGCTTTCATATGGCTGAAAATAATACTAGTGTTAGCAACCTTGGGAGAGAATTTAATCGCAGCAGATGTTACATTAAAACACTTATTTATAAAAAATACCTGAGGGCGTTTAAGCGAAACACAAAAATTAATATATTCACTGAATTGCTTATCAAGTCTATGGCTGTAAGGGGGTTTAGTCTGGCATCCATAGCTGAGAAAAACTCATTATCGGAAGGAACTGTATCCTCTGTAATTTCATCTTGTTACGGTTTATGCTCATGGCGTAAAAAATGTAAAAAAGATTCTTTAAGACGGCGTCATAAGCAGAAAATATTAAGATTTATACATAATCAATCCATTTCTGTAACGCGAAAGTTAGTCAAGGAAAGTTGTTATGCTAGTTTCTTTTGGCTAAATAAACATGAAAATGGCTGGCTTAATTCCTGTCTTCCTAAAGCAGTACGATGTTATAGAAATAAAAGAGTAGACTGGAGCGAGAGAGATATAATCTCATCATCATTAATAAATGTTGTTTTATCTCAGGGGCAATACCCGATGTCACTTACAAGCCTGGATGCTTTACTGGGGGGGGCATAACTGGCTTTTGAAATACAGAGATAAACTACCAATGACAATGACACTTCTCAGGAAAAAGAATCTAATTAAATAAGAGGGAGTGATATGGTTTACGAAAATGAATTGTGGCACAGTTTTCTTCTGCGTTCACAGATAATGTATAACTTATCCAATTGCAGGAACATAATATCTAAGCATGGTGAACTAAGGTACGATGCCTTTCCTCGGCTCGAACTGATTGATATGTACAAATTGCATAGTTTGCAGGATATATATGACATTCTTGCCACAAGAAATGGTTATATACTAACTTCCAATATAGTGTCGTTATCTTCTGGTGTTTACGGGTATTTCAACGCTGTTGAAGATGCCTGTCGAAATAATTTACACATAACTAATTCATATCCATTGGTAAACATCTCAAAGATTCATTACTGCCATAAATGTATTATTGAAGATATACACTCTAAAGGCATTGGTTATCTTCGTCATAGATGGTTGTTTGAATCTAAATGTGCAGCTCATAGTACCTGTTTATATGAGGTTTGTTTTGACAACTATTTGGATGCAGTGAAAGGACTTAGTGACTTAATTATAAGTGGAATAAATCCTCATGGTTATTGTTCCCTTGTGGTTGACATTTCAAATCCTTTCAAAACTCCAGTGTATTTATTGCCATGTGCCAGGGATAAAATTTTAAAATGGATTTCTGACAATAAAAATGAGCTGGTTTACTTTCTCTTTGACCTCTTTAAAAGTAAATCGCATTCTAGTTTATTAAAGGTTATTGAAGTCAGGATAATGCATAGTAGTTATATTTCTGCGGTGTTCAGGATATTGAGTGAGGTTAATTTTTGTAATTTCAACTCATTTATTACCGATTTATTCGAGGACGTAAGTTATGCCTCTGTTGGACTTGATGATTATTCTGTTAATGTGGATTTTCTCAGGCTAAAAGCCGCAGATTGCAAATTTTGCCGGTTCAATGGTAAAAATTTTTGCTCACTTTTTAATGTAAAGCTTCTTCGCTAATTTTTACTTCATTTATAAACTACTAAGAAAGCTAATAAGATAGGGTTATATATTTTGATTAGGGCGGGAATAAATTATCACTTCCCGAGTATCCCTGGGGGTTACCACCTGAGTATGATGCCGGTTAGCAACAACGTCTAAAAGACCTACGATCACGATAAATGTCACTGGGTCACTCTCAAGCAAAGTGGTCAGGGGTGCTAGATACCAGTACTGCTTACTCAACACGGCCTTGTTTTTGAAAGATGCCGAATCTTGGCAAGAGGCGTATTACAGCCTATAGTCTGTTAATGAGTATTACAGCTTATCTGCTGTAAATCCATTCGTTGTGCTTGTTAACCCGTCGATACGGAAGATCACTTATGAACACTCAATACGCTTTGAAGACCTTGAATCAGTTGCGTCCTGTTTTAATCGGCTTTCGCAAAGCCAATGGACTGACGCAAAGAGATGTTTCTGAACGTTTGGGTGTAACACAGCAAACTTATGCCCGACTGGAGGCCAACCCTGCAAGTGTGGGTTTTGAGCGTTTGTTTAGAGTGTTCAGCGTCCTTGGAGTGGAGATCGTACTTTCATCCAGGGAACCATTGTCAGATGCAAAGCCCGAATACGGAGCTTTGCACAATGATTCTTCACTTCCAGCCAGGCGGGAGAAATGGTGACGCCATGCGCTTCCCGGTCTAATTGTCTGCAGCAATATTAACCCCTTAGCGGCCTGAAGTATCAGGTTGCTATGAAGCCTTTCGTTTCTTCTGTTATGTTAAATACACCAGTTTGAGCTGTTTCGGACAACCATAAATTATCTCTTCACTCTTAAATGAAAATTTTATGTCGATCACATTATCGATGAATTTAGGAAATAATCCGTAAATGAAAATCTATCTACCTTTAAATTTATCAATGTCCGTACGACATAATTAATATCAAAGAATGTGTATTATTATCATTTAAATCATAAAAGCCATGAGTCAGTTCCAAAAAATATAATGAGCATTGAAATTATTACCCATCATTCTGGAGTTTTAACTTAGCCATGTATCGAACCACAAGTTGGCTTCCGGTGTTTTGAGGAGCAGTAAAGTTCAGAAAGCGCGACCAGATCATAATCCAGAAATGTCGTTAAGATATTCTCAATAACGGTTATCCCTGCATGCTGGCAGGCATTTGAAAATATATTTTGTATTCAGGTTGCAGCAAAACGCTTTCTTACACACAGGACTTCATATGCGGCTCAAAAAATTAAAACTGAAAAACTTCAGAGGCTACAGAAACTCTACTGAAATCATTATTGATGAAGGCATGACGGGCATTGTTGGTCGTAATGACTTTGGGAAATCAACGCTTCTGGAAGCGCTGGCTATTTTTTTTGAAACAGAAGGAATGAAGGCTGACAAGAATTGAATCGCCACGGGTTTAACAGACACCTCAGAGTCATTTAAGATGGCTTAAAGAGAGGTGCCCATGAGCGGTAAGCGTTATCCCGAAGAGTTTAAAACTGAAGCAGTCAAACAGGTTGTTGATCGCGGTTATTCTGTTGCCAGCGTTGCAACACGTCTCGATATCACCACCCACAGTCTTTACGCCTGGATAAAGAAGTACGGTCCGGATCCTTCCACTAATAAAGAACAGTCAGATGCTCAGGCCGAGATCCGCCGTCTCCAGAAAGAGCTGAAGCGGGTTACCGACGAACGGGACATATTAAAAAAAGCCGCGGCGTACTTCGCAAAGCTGTCCGACTGAGGTACGCCTTTATCCGTGACAACACCTGTTGCTGGCCTGTTCGCCTGCTCTGTCGGGTGCTGGATGTTCATCCCAGTGGTTTTTACGCCTGGCTTCAGCAGCCGCATTCACAACGCCATCAGGCAGACCTGAGACTGACAGGACAGATTAAACAGTTCTGGCTGGAATCGGGATGCGTTTATGGTTATCGCAAAATCCATCTGGATCTGCGGGACAGCGGGCAACAGTGCGGAGTGAACCGGGTCTGGCGACTGATGAAACGTGTCGGGATAAAGGCTCAGGTCGGATACCGGAGCCCGCGGGCACGTAAAGGCGAGGCCAGTATCGTGTCGCCCAACAGGCTCCAGCGACAGTTCAATCCGGATGCTCCGGATGAGCGTTGGGTAACGGACATAACCTACAGTGTGCCCGGAGTTCAGGGCGGGCATGGATGCTTAAATGAACCGCGAGTCTGTCTGGAATATTGAACCGGTAACTCACGATGAGAAACCCAACAATCCCACCGGGTGTGACGGTGGAGAACCTGAGCGGCAGTGACCTGCGGCATGCCCGCAGGGTGATGTAACCCGCTGACAACGGGGATTGAGGCGAGATCACTAAGCCGAGATGATCCTCAAGGTTAAGTACTGAAAGGCTGAAGAACATGAACCCGTTAATCCGCCTCTGTGGGTTGAAAACGTCACCACGGCCTACGTGATCTGACAGGCCGTGCAGGAGGAACTGGCAGTGATACGTAAGCACTGCCGGTCGAAGGTGTTTTGACATGTATGCGAAACACCGGGGCAGCAGCGTCTATCACGCTTGCGATGCTGACTTCTGCCAACTTGCGGCAAGCAAGGATAAAGAGTGCGACGGGCAGCCTCCTCAGTATGCCTGAGTCCAGGCAGGTAAACCGGGGAAGGTCAGCGACGGATGTTAAGGGGGCATGGCTCCGATGACGCGCTGGCTGGCGGAGCTTCCGTAGTAGTCCGCGATGGGGAAAGCCCATTACATGGCGAAGGGAAGCAGTTTGAATGTGTTTGCGACGTGAATTAACTGACCTAACGAGGTGAAGACCTTTGATAATCAGCGAAATGCAACGCAAGCTTGCCACATGGGCAGCCACCGATCCGTCCCTACGGATTCAACGGCTGCTGCGTCTGATAACACAACCAGAATGGCTGGCTGAAGCGGCGCGGATCACGCTTTCATCAAAGGGGGCCATACCCCCGGCGTTGATGGCGTGAACAAAACAATGCTACAGGCCAGACTGGCTGTTGAGCTGCAAATCCTCAGGGATGAATTACTCTCAGGCCACTACCAGCCCTTGCCCGCCAGACGGGTTTACATCCCTAAAAGCAACGGCAAACTGCGACCACTGGGTATCCCCGCGTTGCGGGATCGTATTGTTCAGCGGGCCATGCTGATGGCGATGGAGCCGATATGGGAGAGTGATTTTCATACGCTCTCATATGGCTTCCGGCCTGAGCGCAGTGTCCACCACGCGATCCGCACGGTGAAATTACAGCTCACAGACTGTGGTGAAACCCGGGGACGCTGGGTGATTGAAGGCGACCTGTCCAGTTACTTCGACACCGTACATCATCGACTGCTGATGAAGGCTGTACGCCGCAGGATCAGTGACGCACGTTTCATGACTCTGCTGTGGAAAACCATCAAGGCGGGACATATCGATGTCGGTCTCTTTCGGGCGGCCAGTGAAGGTGTACCACAGGGCGGTGTTATATCGCCGCTATTATCGAACATCATGCTGAATGAGTTCGATCAATACCTGCATGAGCGCTACCTGAGCGGGAAAGCCAGAAAAGATCGGTGGTACTGGAATAACAGTATCCAACGGGGCCGAAGTACGGCGGTCAGAGAAAACTGGCAGTGGAAACCCGCGGTGGCGTACTGCCGCTATGCCGATGATTTTGTCCTCATCGTCAAAGGCACCAAAGCACAGGCGGAAGCCATCAGGGAGGAGTGTCGGGGTGTGCTCGAAGGCAGTCTGAAACTCAGGCTGAACATGGATAAGACTAAAATCACCCATGTTAATGACGGCTTTATCTTTCTGGGGCACAGGATCATTCGCAAACGCAGTCGTTATGGCGAGATGCGAGTGGTCTCAACGATCCCGCAGGAGAAAGCCAGAAACTTCGCCGCATCGCTGACAGCACTGTTATCAGGCAACTACAGTGAAAGCAAAGTCGATATGGCTGAACAACTCAACCGAAAACTGAAAGGCTGGGCCATGTTCTATCAGTTCGTTGATTTTAAGGCCAAAGTCTTCAGTTATATCGACCGTGTCGTGTTCTGGAAGCTGGCTCACTGGCTGGCCCGCAAATACCGTACAGGTATCGCTTCCCTGATGAGGTGGTGGTGTAAATCACCGAAACCGGGTCAGAGCAAAACGTGGGTTTTATTTGGTAAAACCAATCACGGCAAGCTCAGCGGCGAAATACTGTACCGGTTGGTGGGGCAAGGCAAGAAGCTGTTCCGCTGGCGGCTACCCGAAGGTAATCCCTATCTGAGGACGGAGACCAGAAACACGTATACATCGCGCTTTACAGAAGTGGCAATGGCGTTCGCCAGCATTTAAATGGAGAGCCGGATGCGCTGAAAGGTGCACGTCCGGTTCGGGGAGGAGAGGCAGGGAAATAGTCCGACTACGCCCTGCCTCTTACTCTACTCAGGACCCACGAAGGCTGGCTGTATCTTGCCGTGGTTGTTGATCTGTTCTCACGCAAAATTATCGGCTGGTCCATGCAATCCCGGATGACAAAGGACATTGTCCTGAACGCACTGCTGATGGCTGTATGGCGGCGTAATCCCCAAAAACAGGTGCTGGTTCATTCGGATCAGGGCAGTCAGTACACAAGCCATGAGTGGCAGTCGTTCCTGAAATCACACGGCCTGGAGGGCAGCATGAGCCGTCGCGGTAACTGCCATGATAATGCGGTTGCAGAAAGCTTTTTCCAGTTGTTGAAACGCGAACGGATAAAGAAAAAGATCTACGGAACGCGGGAAGAAGCCCGCAGCGATATTTTTGATTACATCGAAATGTTTTATAACAGTAAGCGTCGGCATGGTTCTAGCGATCAGATGTCACCGACAGAATATGAAAACCAGTATTATCAACGGCTCGGAAGTGTCTAGATTATCCGTGGCGATTCAAATGACATGAACTGTTTCAGCCTGAGAGAAGGGGAGGGCCGTTTTGAAATAGCCTGTGAATTCGATGATCTGCCCGATTTTATCATGATCGACGACAGGGTGCAGACCACGCTCGCCTCAGAACATCTGCTGAATGAAGACGGCAATTTTGAAATCGTCAAAACGTTTAAAGCAACGACCTCAGGAAAACCGGAGCAGACCTGCATCCGCTGCATCCACCCGGATGAGGAGCCCCTGAGAAATTTACTGGGCATGAAAATTTCCGAACTCAAGGCGGTGGGAAAAGAAGTTGAAAAAAATGTGGCGGATAAACGCACCGCATCGTTATGGCGTCAGGCCATCAGGGAAGCCGCCGCTCCCTATACCTGTTCGGAAATGTTGCTGGATGTCGATAAAGAGTTTGGAACCGACACAAAATCATTATGGGGTAAGATCCTCGATTTGCTGCCCACGTATGCGATTTTCAAAGCCGACAGGGAAAGCAGCGACGGGGATTCAGAAGCTAAAAACCCCTTACAGCAGGCCGTAAAAGACGCTCAGGCGGCGCTGCAGGACAAAATTACAGCGCTGGAAAATGAGATCCAGGACAGCGTACTGGATGTCGCACAGAGAACGCTGGATAAATGGGTAAGCGGATTAAATGGTTGATCTTACCTTTGCATGAGAGTGAGACAGACCGGCATCTCATCGGATTATCTGGTTGATGCTTCACCTACTGCTGGTGCATGTTTCCTTCGCTAATTCCAGCAAGAACCCCACACGCCTCAACTTCCCGGTCATCGTTGCAACTCGCTCTCAGTGAAACGAGTTGTTTCTCAAGCGCTTGCAGAGCGGTTATCTGCGACCGCACATGAGAGATGTGATCATCGAGCAAGGCGTTGACGGCGGTACAAGGCTGATGAGGGTCGTCCTGATAGCTCTGTAGTTCGTGAATCTCAGCCAGTGACAGGCCCAGGATTCTGCAGCGACGGATGAAGGCCAGCCCCTCACCATGCTTCTCGGTATAGACACGGTAACCGTTGTCCTGCCGATCAGGCGGCGGCAACAAGCCCTGCTGTTCATAGAAGCGGATCGTCTGTGTTTCGACCCCTACCAACTGCGCCAACTGACCAATGCGCATCAGCCTCCTCCCCAACGGATTCTTTACTCTATTGACCTTATAGTAGCTTTATAGTTTTAAATGGTACCACAACATTGTTCAAGTGGAGTCGTATCATGAGCAAATCCTGTGGTGGCGCCTGTGGCGGTGATGCAACGTCCGCAGCGGATACCGATATACAGGCCTCCTCCGAGGCGCCAGGGAGATGGGTCAGTGTTTATGCCGTGCCGAAGATGGACTGTCCATCAGAAGAACGAATGATTCGCCTAGCCCTGAACGGCTTTGAGGAGATTCGGGCGCTGTCCTTCGACTTGTCGAACCGCCGGCTGAAGGTCGTGCATGACGGCGAGGTCGAGCCCGTCACCTCGAAACTGAAGACCTTGGGGCTAGGCGCCTCGCTTCAGGAAACCGTCGCTGCAAATCCGGAGACCATCAAGGCCGCCGAGTTTTCGGCAGCTTCTGCTAAGCAAGAATCCGGGACCCTGCGCTGGTTGCTCGGCATCAATGCACTTCTGTTCGTGGTGGAAATGACTGCCGGTCTGATCGCCCGGTCCACCGGCCTGATTGGAGAATCCCTGGACAATTTTGCCGATGCGGCGGTGTACGGGCTTGCCCTTTATGCGGTTGGACATAGCGTGAAAATGCAGGTACGTGCCGCGCATCTTGCTGGTGTACTGCAACTGATCTTGGCTGTGGGCGTGCTCGTAGAGGTGGTGAGACGCTTTGTATTCGGTAGTGAGCCTGAATCGCTGGTGATGATGGCTATCGCATTCGTCGCATTGATTGCCAATACCAGTTGTCTGCTGCTCATATCCAAACATCGGGAAGGCGGGGCGCACATGAAGGCAAGCTGGATATTCTCGGCCAACGACGTGGTGATCAACCTGGGGGTCATCACCGCCGGCGCCCTGGTCGCGTGGACCGGTTCCAATTATCCGGATCTGATTATCGGCACCATCGCGGGGGGCATTGTACTTAACGGTGCCAGACGCATTTTGGCGTTGAAGGGTTAAATAATGCTCATTATTGGCAAAAAGCTCTCGCCGTATGCCCTATTGTCCATATCGGGCCTGCTGGCAGCGTCTGATCAGGCTGTAAAGTGGCTGGTGCAGCAATCAATGGCCTATGGCGAGTATGTTTCGGTGACCCCGTTCTTTAACTGGGTGCACCTATGGAACACCGGTGCCGCATTCAGTCTTTTTGCGAATGGTGGAGGCTGGCAGCGCTACTTTTTTATCGGAATCGCGGTAGTGGTCTCGATTTTTCTGATCAAGCTGATCCTTGAAAATCGTCATAAAGGAGAAGCCATCGCTTACAGTCTTATCCTCGGTGGCGCCATGGGCAACCTGATTGACCGGGTCTTTCGCGGCTATGTTGTGGATTCCTTTGATTTCTATTGGCGAGACTGGCATTGGCCGGCCTTCAACCTGGCTGATATTGCAATTGTCCTCGGTGCCTTACTTTTCGTTTCCAGCAGCTTGTTGGGTAAAAAAGGGGTCGTCTCAGAAAACGGAAAATAAAGCACGCTAAGGCATAGCCGACCCTGCCAGGCTTGTTCCGCCCTGTAGCGACGCGATCAGCGGGCAGGAAACATTCCCCTTCCGCGCATGGCAGGCGCACACCAGTTCAGACAGCACGGTTTCCATGCGCGCCAGGTCGGCCATCTTTTCGCGCACGTCCTGAAGCTTGTGCTCGGCCAGGCTGCTGGCTTCCTCGCAGTGGGTGCCATCATCGAGCCGCAACAGCTCGGCGATTTCATCCAGGCTGAAGCCCAGCCGCTGGGCCGATTTCACGAATCGCACCCGCGTCACATCCGCCGCGCCATAGCGGCGAATGCTGCCGTAAGGCTTGTCCGGTTCCGGCAGCAGGCCCTTGCGCTGATAGAACCGGATCGTCTCCACGTTGACCCCGGCCGCCTTGGCAAAAGCGCCAATGGTCAGGCTCTCCAAATTGTTTTCCATATCACTTGACTCCGTACATGAGTACGGAAGTAAGGTTACGCTATCCAATTCAAATTCGAAAGGACAAGCGCATGTCTGAACCACAAAACGGGCGCGGCGCGCTCTTCGCTGGCGGACTGGCCGCCATCCTCGCCTCGACCTGCTGCCTCGGGCCGCTGGTCTTGGTCGCCTTGGGATTCAGCGGGGCATGGATCGGCAACCTGACCGTGCTGGAGCCCTATCGCCCGATTTTCATCGGCGCAGCGTTGGTAGCCTTGTTCTTCGCCTGGCGGCGCATCTACCGCCCTGCGCAAGCCTGTAGACCGGGTGAGGTCTGCGCGATTCCCCAAGTGCGAGCGACTTACAAGCTCATTTTCTGGGTCGTGGCCGTGCTGGTTCTGGTCGCGCTCGGATTTCCCTATGTCATGCCATTTTTCTACTGATCGGAGTTCACCATGAAGAAACTGTTTGCCTCCCTCGCCCTCGCCGCCGTTGTTGCCCCCGTGTGGGCCGCTACCCAGACCGTCACACTGTCCGTACCGGGCATGACCTGCTCTGCCTGTCCGATTACCGTCAAGAAGGCGATTTCCAAGGTCGAAGGCGTCAGCAAAGTTGACGTGACCTTCGAGACACGCGAAGCGGTGGTCACCTTCGATGATGCCAAGACCAGCGTGCAGAAGCTGACCAAGGCAACCGGAGACGCGGGCTATCCCTCCAGCGTCAAGCAGTGAGCCACTGAACCAGAGCCTAGGGCGATCATGGGGATGATCACACGCATTGCCGACAAGGCTGGCGCGCTCGGCAGCGTTGTTTCAGCGATGGGCTGCGCCGCCTGCTTCCCGGCCCTCGCCAGCTTGGGCGCGGCCATCGGGCTGAGCTTTCTACAGGAATACGAAGGGTTGTTTATCTCCACGCTGTTACCGCTGTTCGCCGTCGTGGCTTTGCTGGCGAATGCACTGGGCTGGCTGAGTCATCGGCAATGGCACCGCAGCCTGCTCGGCATGATCGGGCCAGCCATCGTGTTCGCCGGAACCGTCTGGCTGCTTGGCAACTGGTGGACAGCACGCCTCGTATACACCGGCCTAGCCCTGATGATCGGCGTGTCGATCTGGGACTTGGTTTCGCCGGTAAATCGCCGCTGCGGCCCGGATGGCTGCGAACTCCCCGCGAAACACGACTGACTGCGTGAGCCAGCGGCCAACACAGAAAAGGAACGATGAATGACCACCCTCAAAATCACCGGCATGACCTGTGACTCGTGTGCGACGCACGTCAAGGAAGCCCTGGAGAAAGTTCCCGGCGTGCAGTCGGCGGATGTCTCCTATACGAAGGGCAGCGCCAAACTCGCCGTCGAGGCCGGCATATCGCCGGACGCGTTGACTGCCGCCGTGGCCGGACTCGGTTATCGGGCCACGCTCGCCGACGCGCCCGTGCCTCCGGTGGGCGGTGGCTTGCTCGGAAAGATGCGCGAATGGCTAGGTAGCGGCGACAAGGCTGGTGGTGACGGTGGCGGATTGCATATTGCCGTTATCGGCAGCGGTGGCGCGGCGATGGCGGCGGCGCTGAAAGCCGTCGAGCAAGGCGCGCACGTCACCTTGATCGAGCGCGGCACCATCGGCGGCACCTGCGTCAATGTCGGCTGCGTGCCGTCCAAGATCATGATCCGCGCCGCGCACATCGCCCACTTGCGCCGAGAAAGCCCGTTCGATGGCGGCATGCCGCCCACACCGCCGACGATCTTGCGCGAGCGGTTGCTGGCCCAGCAGCAGGCGCGCGTCGACGAACTGCGCCACGCCAAATACGAAGGCATCCTGGATGACAATCCCGCCATCTCCGTGCTGCACGGCGAAGCCCGTTTCAAGGACGCGCACAGCCTGACCGTGCAACTCAACGGTGGTGGCGAACGTGTGCTGGCGTTCGACCGTTGCCTGATTGCCACCGGCGCGAGTCCGGCCGTGCCGCCGATTCCCGGCCTGAAGGACACGCCGTACTGGACTTCCACCGAAGCACTGGTCAGCGACACCATTCCTGAGCGGCTGGCCGTGATTGGTTCGTCGGTGGTAGCGCTGGAACTGGCGCAGGCGTTCGCCCGACTGGGCAGCAAAGTAACGATTCTTGCACGCAGCACCCTGTTCTTCCGCGAAGACCCGGCCATCGGTGAGGCAATCACGGCGGCGTTCCGCGCCGAAGGGATCGAGGTGCTGGAGCACACCCAGGCCAGCCAGGTCGCGCACGAGGGCGGCGAATTCGTGCTCACCACGGCGCACGGCGAGCTGCGCGCCGACAAACTGCTGGTCGCCACCGGTCGCTCGCCCAACACGCGCAGCCTGGCGCTGGACGCGGCAGGTGTCGCGCTCAACCTGCAAGGCGCTATCGTCATCGACGTCGGCATGCGGACCAGCACGCCGGACATCTACGCGGCCGGCGACTGCACCGACCAGCCTCAGTTCGTCTATGTGGCGGCAGCGGCCGGCACCCGTGCGGCGATCAACATGACGGGCGGTGACGCGGCGCTTAACCTTGCCGCCATGCCTGCCGTGGTGTTCACCGATCCGCAAGTCGCCACCGTGGGCTACAGCGAGGCAGAGGCCCAGCACGACGGGATCGAGACCGACAGTCGCACCTTGACCTTGGACAACGTGCCGCGTGCGCTCGCCAACTTCGACACACGCGGCTTCATCAAGCTGGTCATCGAGGAAGGTAGTGGACGGCTCATCGGCGTACAGGCGGTCGCGCCGGAAGCCGGCGAACTGATCCAGACGGCGGTACTCGCCATCCGTAACCGGATGACCGTGCAGGAACTGGCCGACCAGTTGTTCCCCTATCTGACGATGGTCGAGGGACTGAAGCTCGCGGCGCAGACCTTTAACAAGGATGTGAAGCAGCTTTCCTGCTGCGCCGGGTGAGAAAAAGGAGGTGTTCGATGAACGCCTACACGGTGTCCCGGCTGGCCCTTAATGCCGGGGTGAGCGTGCACATCGTGCGCGACTACCTGCTGCGCGGACTGCTGCGGCCGGTGGCGTGCACCCCTGGCGGCTACGGCCTGTTCGACGATGCGGCCTTGCAACGGCTGTGCTTCGTGCGGGCTGCTTTCGAAGCGGGTATCGGTCTCGACGCGCTGGCGCGGCTGTGCCGGGCGTTGGATACCGCGGACGGCGACGAAGCGGCCGCGCAGCTTGCCGTGCTGCGCCAGTTCGTCGAACGTCGGCGCGAAGCATTGGCCGATCTGGAGGTGCAGTTGGCCACCATGCCGACCGAGCTGGTACAGCATGCGGAGAGTCTGCCATGAACAGCCCCGAGCGCTTGCCGACCGAGACACACAAGCCGTTCACCGGCTACCTGTGGGGCGCGTTGGCCGTGCTCACCTGTCCCTGCCATTTGCCGATTCTCGCTGTGGTGCTCGCGGGGACGACGGCCGGCGCGTTCATCGGGGAGCATTGGGGTATTGCAGCCATCACGCTGACCGGCTTGTTTGTCCTGTCCGTGACGCGGCTGTTGCGGGTCTTCAAGGAAAGATCGTGAGCACATCACTGCCCGCCAGATGGACGGCGACCGAATTGGCGCAGGCGGTTGTGCGCGGGCAGTTTGAGCTGCACTACCAGCCGATTGTCGATTTGCGCAGTGACCAGATTGTCGGTGCGGAAGCCCTGTTGCGCTGGCGTCATCCGCAGCTCGGACTTTTGCCGCCGGGCCAGTTCCTGCCCGTGGTCGAATCGTCCGGCTTGATGCCTGAAATCGGCGCTTGGGTGCTGGGCACCGCCTGCCGCCAGATGCGCGAATGGCGGATGCTGGCATGGCAACCGTTCCGGCTCGCCGTCAATGTTTCGGCGAGCCAGGTAGGACCGGATTTCGACGGGTGGGTAAAGGGCGTGCTGGCTGACGCCGAGTTGCCTGCCGAGTATCTGGAAATTGAGCTGACCGAATCGGTCGCGTTCGGCAATCCGGCGATCTTCCCAGCCCTGGAAGCCTTGCGACAGATCGGTGTGCGCTTCGCTGCCGATGACTTCGGGACGGGGTATTCCTGTCTGCAACACCTGAAGTGCTGCCCGATTACTAAGCTCAAGATCGACCAGTCCTTCGTCGCCGGACTCGCCGACGACCACCGCGACCGGACCATCGTGCACACCGTGATTCAGCTTGCGCACGGGCTGGGAATGGACGTGGTGGCCGAGGGCGTGGGGCACTGTTGCAAATAGTCGGTGGTGATAAACTTATCATCCCCTTTTGCTGATGGAGCTGCACATGAACCCATTCAAAGGCCGGCATTTTCAGCGTGACATCATTCTGTGGGCCGTACGCTGGTACTGCAAATACGGCATCAGTTACCGTGAGCTGCAGGAGATGCTGGCTGAACGCGGAGTGAATGTCGATCACTCCACGATTTACCGCTGGGTTCAGCGTTATGCGCCTGAAATGGAAAAACGGCTGCGCTGGTACTGGCGTAACCCTTCCGATCTTTGCCCGTGGCACATGGATGAAACCTACGTGAAGGTCAATGGCCGCTGGGCGTATCTGTACCGGGCCGTCGACAGCCGGGGCCGCACTGTCGATTTTTATCTCTCCTCCCGTCGTAACAGCAAAGCTGCATACCGGTTTCTGGGTAAAA